>CAJXXO010000005.1 GCA_913062655.1 uncultured Bacteroidota bacterium
GACCATCACTACTCGCTCCTTCAGTTGTTGCCGCACCTCAATATGATCCAGGTGAATGGGTTCTCGCTCCAGTAGATCCCGAATATCAATCTTCTTGATCTGCCGCGAAGAAAACTCCCCATTGATCCATTGCTCTACCGGAGGAATATTCTTGAGCTGTACCTCCTCCTCTATAAACCTATCAATAATGGCCCGTTTTCTATCGGGGGCAATCTTTTGTATGGCGATGATCAGCTCCTGAATAGCCATACGCTGAATGTAGGCAGAGGATAATTTATCCGGATCGTAGACCATCACCCCTTCTACTTTTTTCCCGACCAGGGAAGGGTTGTCATCCAGAAAAGCAGCCACCTCGTAGGTTCGGTTCTGATCTTGCTCAAGCGCATGCTTGGTCATCATACCCAATTGGCCCGCCCCATAAATGATAATCTTACGATAGTCGCTTCGCTTCTTTATCACATTCTTGTAGAAAGCCCGGATAAAGAATCGAGTGGCCACCATCAAAAAGGTAACTACAAAGAAATGGATTAACAGTATGGAAAGAGGGATCAGTGCTACTGACCAAACCGGGTTGATGGAAGAAGCACCATATACAACCAAAGTAAGCGCCAAACCTAAACTATTGGCCAACACTATATACTCTACATCCTTAAAGCTGGTATGGCGGATAATGCCGGCAAAGGGTCGAAACAGCAGAAAGCCCACCGTGTAGGCCATCATAATCTCGAGCAGGTGCAGCGATATCGGCTCATTACTAACCTGAACCAGGTCAAAGTTGAAACGAAGCAGGTAGGCAAACAGAAAGGCAACGACAACAAAGGAAAGGTCTATTCCAAAGATGACCCACTTGGAAACAAACTTACCTGCATTTTTATGAAGAAATTGTCGTATCACGGGGTAGCTTTCAAGTGCTCAAAAATAGTAGCTTTTTACTTTTATGGTTTGTTCCCCGCATTACGAAAGTATGAAAATAATTTGTGTTCTGTTCAAATGATGCCAAGTTCCGGCATTTCTACCTATTGACCAGATGGAAACCCCGTTTGCGCCATAAATATTACACTATCAAAGTACTACATAATTCAGCCTATGCCACCCCGATAGAACAACTTCCCGCCTACTGTGGAGAAATAGTAAGCGTTTCGAATACTTACTATTGAATCACGCCTTACATTTGAAAGTAATTCATTGTCTTTCTTACGTTCGACAACTTCATTGGTAAAGCGCATGACCGAATTCCAACATACATCGTATGCCTGTAGTGTAACCATTTGGAATCCCAAAAAACCCACTATCATGCGTTCCTTTACCCTAGTTATCGCGCTTTTACTCTTCTCAATAACCTCACTATTTGCACAGGGTTGGAAAGCAGGTATTGCTGGCGGAACAGCCGCTTACCTAGGCGACCTGCAAGAAGATATTTGGCACCAGGAGAGCCTGCATCCCTCCATTGGCATATTCGGCTCCTACTATTTTAAGGATATTATCGGATTGCGCGGTCAATTGACCATTGCACATGTGGCCGCTGATGATGCCCTCGCCAACGATGCCTGGCGCAGACAGCGCAACCTGAGCTTTCGATCTGACATTTACGAGGCCGCATTACTGGCAGAGATCGACTTGACTGGCATGTGGCCGTCATTGTGGATACACCCATATGCCTACATTGGTGTAGCAGGTTTTTATTTCAATCCGCAAGCCCAATACAACGGACAATGGCATGACCTGCAACCTCTCGGCACCGAAGGCCAGGGCACCAGCATCTATCCCAATCGGCAACCGTACAGCCGTTTCGAAATGGCCTTCCCACTGGGGGCTGGTCTTCGCTTTGATGTAGGCCGCAATTGGCAAGTCGGTGTGGAAGTAATGTACCGAAAGACCTTCACCGACTACCTGGACGATGTCAGCATGACCTACCCGGATATGCAGGTGCTGCGTGCGGAAAATGGTGACCTGGCAGCCGCCCTCAGCGACAGAACCGGAGAAGTGGTACCTGATGCCAGCACAAGACAAATGGGTGACCAGCGTGGTAACGCCCAAGCCATGGATACTTACTTAACCGGATCCATTGTACTGATTCGCAGATTGGGTAAAAACGTAAAGCCAGATGATGTGTACGGTGTGCAGTTTGGCTGCCCAGGCAAATTCTAATCGATACATGAATACCAGAAACGCCTCCTGCCATTGCGTGCAGGGGGCGTTTTTTACATCACCACCTCCCACATATCATCTTTAGTACCCCAGCCTTGGTACTTATCCTCCCCGCCCCGGACTTTCCAGTCGGAGTCAATCGTCAGGCGAGAGCTGATGCCTCCCCGTGGGTTGCATACCATCACCAAGCGCAACCGCTCTGGCTCATATACCTCCATCAGATGATCATACATGAGGTTGATCAATCGTTCATAGGAGACCACGATGTTACGCAATTGGTACACATACTGCTTCACCGATTTCAACTCCAGAATTTTACTGCCGGGATATATCGTCAGATAGACAGTGGCAAAGTCGGGTTGCTCCTTTACCCCCAGAAAGGTCATTTCCGGGATCTTTACCTTAATCTCATAGGCACCATCACCCGGATTGGGCAGGGCTTTCAATATCGACTTATCTATGTCCTTCCAGATTTTCGTCATGATGGTAGGGTTAACATTTAGTGGGCTAAGATAGTACGCAACCGATTAATTCGTTTTGGGTTTGACCCGATTCGATTTTTACCCGCTTGTGTCCTACATTTGTAGGGTTCTTACACAGACAATTACTTATCCAGAAAGACGGAGGGACTGGCCCGTTGATGTCTTGGCAACCCTGGAGCTGCGTTATTTTTTGCTACAACGCTTTAGAAGGTGCCAATTCCAGCTCTGCCTGAGCAGAGACAGATAAGTTGCGCATACCTAACCGCTACTTTTCCTGTTTCGTCTTCCGGTAAGTTGTTGTCCAATGGTATAACTATGGACATTCGTGCTATACTAGAGCAAAAGATATTGGTATTAGATGGTGCTATGGGCACTATGATACAGCGGTACGGCCTTACCGAGGAAGACTATCGGGGCCGGATGTTTGCCGATCACACGGCACCCCTGAAAGGGAACAACGACATACTGTGCCTCACACAGCCCCACATCATACAGGAGATCCACGAAGCCTACCTGGCAGCCGGTTCTGATATTATTGAGACGAACACCTTTAGCGGCACAACCGTAGCGCAGGCAGATTATGCTTTGGAAGAGCACGTGTATGCGCTCAATCGGGCAGCAGCCCAATTGGCCAGAGCCGCAACAGATAAGTACAACGCCCTTACACCTGAGAAGCCGCGTTTTGTGGCCGGAGCGATGGGGCCCACCAACAAAACCGCGTCTCTTTCCCCGGATGTTAATGATCCCGGGTATCGTGCCATCACCTTTCAGGAGCTGGTAACGGCCTACAAGGAACAAGCCCAGGGACTGTTAGATGGGGGAGCAGATATTTTACTCGTGGAAACGGTGTTTGATACCCTCAATGCCAAAGCTGCCCTATTCGCCATTGACGAATTGCTGGAGGAGCGGCAGGCAGACGTCCCTATCATGGTGTCAGGTACCATTACGGATGCCAGTGGGCGTACCTTGAGTGGACAGACAGCCGAGGCCTTTCTCTACTCGATTTCCCACATGAACTTATTGAGTGTGGGCTTCAATTGCGCTTTAGGGGCACAGCAGTTGCGGCCATTTGTAGAAGAAATTGCCGCCAAAACGGAGTTCTTTGTCAGTGCCTACCCCAATGCAGGCTTACCCAACGAGATGGGCGACTACGATCAATCGCCAGACGAGATGCAAGCCTTTCTGCGCGACTTTCTCGCCAGTGGTAGCGTAAATATCGTGGGGGGTTGTTGTGGCACTACACCGGATCACATTAAACAGATTGCAGCACTTGCCCAGACCTATCCGCCCAGGCAAAGACCTAAGTTGCCACAGCGGCCTCACTACAGCGGCCTCGAACCCTTGCAAGTGTTTCCGGGCTCCAACTTCATTAATATCGGAGAGCGGACCAATGTAACCGGTTCAAAGCGCTTTGCGCGGCTGATTCGTGAAAAGGATTTTGAAGGAGCCCTCACCGTAGCACGCCAGCAGGTAGAGAATGGGGCACAGCTCATTGATGTGAATATGGATGAAGGCCTACTCGATTCCGAGGCCGCCATGCAGCAGTTTCTACACCTTGTAGCGGCAGAGCCTGACATTTCCCGGGTACCGGTAGTCGTAGACTCCAGCAAGTGGTCGGTTATTGAGGCGGGCCTGCAGTGCCTCCAAGGCAAATCGGTGGTCAATTCCATCAGTTTGAAGGAGGGCGAAGAGGCCTTTCTGGCGCAAGCCAAATTGGTGAGACGCTATGGCGCTGCCGTGATCGTCATGGCCTTTGACGAACAAGGGCAGGCAGACACGTATGAGCGAAAAATTGAGATCTGTGCCCGAGCCTATACCCTGCTTACGGAGAAAGTAGGCTTTGCCGCTACCGATATCATTTTTGACCCCAACATATTTGCCATAGCTACCGGCATTGAAGAGCACAACAACTATGCGATGGATTACATCCAGGCCACGCGCTGGATTAAAGAGAATCTGCCAGGCGCATTGGTGAGCGGTGGGGTAAGCAATCTTTCCTTTTCCTTTCGGGGCAACAATGTTGTACGCGAAGCGATGCATTCGGTCTTTCTGTATCACGCCATACAGGCTGGAATGGATATGGGCATCGTAAATGCAGGTATGGTAGAGGTGTACGATGAGATCGATCCTGAGCTTCGTCAGTTGTGTGAAGAAGTGATTTTAAATACACGATCCGATGCTACAGAGCGGTTGCTGGCCTATGCCGACAAGGTGAAGGGCACCACCAAACGCAAGGAAGAAGACCTTACCTGGCGCACCTGGCCGGTGCAGAAAAGGTTGGAGCACGCCTTGGTCAATGGCATTCTCACCTACATTGAAGAAGACACCGAGGAAGCCCGCCAACAAGCTTCCGCAGCCTTGCAAGTCATTGAAGGGCCACTGATGGATGGCATGAACGTGGTGGGTGATCTTTTTGGAGCCGGTAAAATGTTTCTGCCCCAGGTGGTGAAGAGTGCCCGTGTTATGAAAAAAGCAGTCGCCTACCTGCAGCCCTACATCGAGGCAGAAAAAGCTGCCGATGCAGTCCAGGAGGCGAAAGGCAAAATACTGCTGGCTACCGTGAAAGGCGATGTCCACGATATCGGGAAAAATATTGTCGGAGTGGTGCTGGGGTGCAACAACTACGAGGTGATCGACTTAGGGGTAATGGTGCCGAGCGAAAAGATACTTTCGGAAGCCCGTAAACACCAGGTGGATATCATCGGTTTGAGTGGGCTTATTACGCCTTCTTTGGATGAAATGGTACAGGTAGCTCACCAATTGGAGAAGGACAACATGGACCTACCGCTGTTGATAGGCGGTGCCACTACATCGCGTACGCATACGGCCGTAAAAATTGCCCCACAGCGGCAGGCACCGGTCATACACGTGTTGGATGCTTCCCGCTCAGTAAATGTCGTCAGTCAATTGCTAAGCCAGCAGCAGCGGGAATCGTATGTAGCAAATAATGCCAACGAACAGGAAGCCCTGCGCCAACGCTATTTGGAGAAAGGACAGCGCAAAACCTTACTATCGCTGGACGAGGCCAGAAAGAGACAATGGACGCTCCATTTTGACCCTGCCACATGCCCCGCACCAGCCCGGCCGGGTTGTCATAGCTTGCTCGATTATCCACTGGACAAGCTCCGTCCTTTTATAGACTGGTCGCCCTTTTTCAGCACCTGGCAGTTAGCGGGTAAATACCCGGCTATTCTGGAGGATGAAGTAGTAGGTGAGCAAGCCCGTCAGCTTTTTGCCGATGCACAGCATATGCTGGACCAAATAGTGGAAGAGCGGTGGCTTACAGCTAAGGCTGTTTTTGGGTTTTTCCCTGCCCAACGGCAGGGCGATGACATCAAACTCTACACCGATGACACCTGCTCGCAGGAAAGGGCAACGGTTCATACCTTGCGACAGCAAAATAAAAAAGCAACCGGCCAACCCAACCTGGCACTGGCCGATTTCATTGCGCCTCCATCAACGGGGGTGGTAGATTATCTTGGGGCGTTCACCGTGACTGCCGGTATCGGTATTGAGCAGCACTTACAACGTTTCGAGGCCGAGCATGACGATTACAATGCCATTTTGCTCAAGGCACTGGCCGATCGATTGGCCGAAGCGTTTGCTGAACACTTGCATCAACTGGTACGCACACAATATTGGGGCTATGATAAAGCAGAAGTGCTATCCAATGAAGAACTGATAAGGGAAAAATACCGCGGTATTCGACCGGCACCGGGCTATCCAGCCTGCCCGGATCACACAGAAAAGCGAACCCTCTTTGACCTGCTGCAAACAGAAGAAAAAATAGGTGTCACCCTAACGGAGAGCTACGCCATGTATCCCGCTGCTTCCGTCAGTGGCTGGTACTTCGCTCACCCAGAGAGCAAATATTTCGGGGTAGGTAAGCTTCGGAAGGATCAAATCATCGATTATGCGCAACGCAAGGGCATGGCCGTAGCGGAAATCGAACAGTGGTTGGCGCCCAATCTGGGTTATGAACCCTGATGCTCCATTTTCTTCAGGATATTAAGCAGCGTCCTTTTCTGGCTTTTGGAAATGTCTGGGTTGGCCAACAGGCTTTTGATACGGGCAATGGCCAGATCATTAAACTCGTCTTGCGAAAGACGTCCTTTACCGGAGGTAGATGTATCAGACTTCTGGCTTGTCATGGCGTACAGTTCATGTCGATATCTTGAAGATACTCAATCAAATGTACGTTTTATACCATCTGTAGCCAACCTCTGTTTTACACGTAATATGCACATGCAGTAGTGTATTGCACAAAAAAAGCCTCGCTTAAGGCGTGGCTTTTCTCTGTCAGGGGTGTTAAGTATTACGTGTGGCACCCTCGGAAAGGGCTATGGGGTATCATGCTTTCAAAGAAACAGGTTATTTGAGCAGCAAACAGGCACAAATGCAATAATTTCTTGCACCCGTTACGCCAACCACAAATCACGCTGCTTCCAGGCGCTTTAACTCTGCCCGCAACTCATCCATGATGGCATAGGTAACAGCGGATAGCTGCTGCAGTTTCTCTGCCAGGACGGCTGTCTTGGCATCATTTCGGGCCATTTGCTCAATATCTGCCGCCAATGCCGGCAGTTTAGTGTTGCCCAGAATATTCAAAGACGACTTGTACTTATGCACTACTGAGCGGACCAATTCTTTATCATTCTCCTTCAGCGCTTCCTGCGCCTGTTCTAATGTATCCGGAGCACTTGATAAAAACATGCCGATCAATTGTTGCATAAAACGATCATCATACCCGGTCATACTACCGAGCACCTCCAGATCAATCAATCTGCCGCCTTGCAACGTAAATTCGGTTAGCAATTGCGTATTTGAAGTCATTAGTGTTCCCATTTTGGCTGGTTTTACGGTGACACGCCTGTTTTATGTCTTGTCACTATTCAGTTCTACGGTGACAAGACCTCAAAGTTTGGCGGGTTTCGTCCCTTTTTAGCTTATTTTTGACATCAATTGCCGCTTTGTAGAATACCCTATGAACCCTAAATCAACTGCATGAGCTTCTCCAGAAGCATACGCATTTTCGTCCTCGAAGATGATCCCATATTTGGGATGACCCTGAAAAAAGCGATTGAGGAAGATAATTCTGCCTACGATGTGACCCTCTTTACCAATGGGCAGGACTTCTTACAAGAGCTACATCTCAATCCGGATATAGTTTCCCTCGACTACTACCTGCCTGATGTGAATGGCGTGGAGGTACTCGATAAGGTAAAACACCACAATAGTGAAATCCGCACCATTGTGATGTCTGGGCAGGAGACAGCAGAGGTAGTGGTGGATGCTTACAACCACGGTGCAGATAAGTACATCATCAAAAATGATAAGGCGATCGTAGAGCTGCTACGCAGTTTGAAAACCTTCAGCGAAAATGTCAACCTACGCCAGGAGGTAGAAAAGCTGCGCGAACAGATTATGGATCGCAGCCGCTATGATAAGATCATCGGTGACAGCAAACCGGTACTGCAGGTCCTCAAACTGATTCAGAAGGTAGAGAAGAGCAATATTCTCGTACTCATAACGGGTGAAAGTGGAACGGGCAAGGATGTGGTAGCGAGTACGATTCACTACAATTCACCGCGCAAGCGAAAACCTTTCGTAGCGGTTAATGTAGCCGCAATACCAGAAGACCTGATCGAGAGTGAGTTATTTGGGCATGAAAAAGGAGCCTTTACTGGTGCGATAACGAAGCGTATAGGGAAGTTTGAAGAGGCCAATGGGGGCACCATCTTTCTCGATGAAATTGGGGAGATGGATATGAACTTGCAGACGAAGCTGCTACGCATTTTGCAAGACAGCAAGGTATCCAGGCTGGGCTCCAACAAGGAGATACAACTGGATATCCGTGTTATCGCGGCCACCAATAAAAACCTGATGGACCGGGTAAAAGAGGGCAAATTTCGCGAAGATCTTTTCTATCGTCTTCAGGGGTTTCTCATCCACTTACCACCCCTGCGCGAGCGAGATAACGATATCATTTTACTGACCAACTACTTCCTGCAGGAGTTTTGCAAGAGCAATAAGATGTCCAAGCGCCAATTCACCAAACCTGCCCTTCAGAAAATGATGGATCACGATTGGCCTGGGAATGTACGCGAGCTCAAATCGGTGGTCGAACGAGCCGCGTTAATCAGCGACTCCGAGGTCATTTCCGAGGATGATATCATGTTTGCCGGGTAGCTCTTATTGGGCTTTTACCAGCTTGTACCCCTCCGACTGCCAGGTTCCCTGTTGGAGGGTGACGATGTACATCCCTGCCCGTAGCCGATCACCTGACAAGGTATAGGTATTGGTCCCTTCTCGTGCCTGCACAACCTCTTGTTGTACCACCTGTCCACTGGCCTGCTGCACAATCACCTGCACGGGAGCATCGCGAAGAGCGGTAAACTGTATCGAGGTTTGAGCGGTAAATGGATTAGGGGCGGCTTGGTACACTTGCAGCACCGCATCATTTTCCACCGGTACTTGCACTAACACGACCGGGAAGTACTCAAATTCCCCATTGTAATCGGTTTGCTTAAGGCGGTACAGGTTTTGACCGGGTAGCGGTTGGCGGTCTTCAAAGTAGTAGTCGAGTGGCTGATCGCTGTTGCCCGCACCCATTACTTCTCCGATCGGCTCAAAGTTTCTTCCATCAGCCGAACGCTCCAACGTAAAATAATCATTGTTGATCTCGATTAAGGTTTGCCACTCCAGGTCTACCGTACCCCGGTCATTCAGGTGCGCTGTAAAATAAGCCAGCTCAATGGGTAGAATATTACCGCCACCCACAGAGCCAAAGGTAGCCGGGCCAAATTGTCCTTGTCTGGTATTGGAGCGAATGCTGCCTTCTTCCAAAGTACCACTCACCGAGGTACCCCCTACATTTTCCCACTGCCCTGAGGTGCTGTCAAACAAAGCGATGGTCAGATCGGACAGGTCAGAAATTCCACTCCACACGTGGTCGTACCAATACAGCTCATACTCTACGTCTGCCGTACCGGCCAAACGGTCAAGTTCCCAGTGTTCATTTCTGCTAACATGGTGTAATACAGGCCCGGTAGTGGTATCAACATACCCTTCAGGGAAATAGGCCGCTCTATAGGCATTGCTACTGCTATTCGGGGCTTGGTTGTGGATCTCAATAGGGGCATAGAAATTGTATCGTCCTACCGGGAAAAACAGGCTATTATTGCCTTCGATCTCCAATGGTCCGTCAATGTAGGCAGAGGTATTGCCACCCTCCACATCAGCTCCTGAGGCCACCCGAAGCCAATTCGCATAGGTAGTGCGAACTGTACCATTAGTGAGCCGCAATTCACTTTCCAGCTCAATAGGTCCCATCAGCTCTACACCATACATCATGCTACTGTCTGCATGGGTGTAGCTATTATCAACCTCAAGGTGCCGGTATCCTACAAATAGAGAGCCTGTACTTTCCCCTTGGATTTGTTGTTGGCCGGATCCATTCAGCACCAACTCAGCATCATTGTTATTGAAAAGTAGCCGTCCGTGTGCATGTACCGCTGCAATGTCTCCACCTATAAATGTTATCGCACTCCGGTTGATAGTAGCATCCAGCCGGTAAGAACCCGACCATCCTGTAGTAGCGCCAAAGTGGAAGTATCCGCCCACACGAAGGGTATCATCATGGCTACCAGAGCCATCACCAAAGGTGAAATCCATCGGGTTGCTTCCTCCGGTCCACTCCATGGCCAGGTTGCCGTCCATCGATAAGGTAGTATGGTCATCGAAGTCGAGTTTCATACCTGAGGAGCCGCTGGTATGGAGGATGCTTACATCTCCATCTACGTCAATGGTTACATTGTCTTTTGCCTCAAATTGTAGCCTATTGCTGCCACCATTCTTTTCAATGAAGTAATCACCACCTATGGTGAGCGTTACATCCTTCTCGATCTCTAATTCATAATTCTGGCTACCACTCTGGTAACGATGGGTCATATCCCCACCCACATCTATAGTACTGTTATCTTTTAGGGATACGGTATACTTGTTGCTTCCATTTTCCTTATTGAAATAGAGATGACCTCCAACAGAAGCATCCACTTTCTTAAATTCCAGCTCATAATTGCCAGAGCCACCCTTTGATAGCATCTCCACATTACCGCTTACGGATAAGGTGCCCTCATCTATGGTAAATTCTTCCTTACCACTTCCACCTGACTTCTCCGCCAATATATGACCCTGCACCGTATAATTTCTGTTCTTTTTCAGCTCTATCTCTCGATTGCCGCTACCATTGGTCTTGGTGATGTACCAATCACCACCGATATACAGGTCTTCCTCTATGGTATATTCATTCCCTCCGTAACCACCAGATTGCAGGAACTCTACATCCTCTGCTACAGATAAGACACTCTTCTTGAGCTCGAATTCTATCCCTTTACCATTGGTATGGTGTACCAGCAGACTACCGTCTACCTTCACGGAGTCCCCTTCAAGCTTGATCTCCAAGTCTTGCCAGCCATTGTGCTTTTGTATGTGCCAATCGGCTTGTACATACAGTACACTGTTATTTTTGGTCTCCAGTTTTACGCTTTTGTGGTTGTAATTATTGATTTCAAACCTACCGTAAACGGATAGTCTGCGATTGGGCTGTAGGCGCAGCTCCGAGTCTTTATTGTCAGACTCAATAAACAAGCCGGCACATTCTTCATCGCCTTTGACTTTGATCTCCCCATTAATGCCTTTGATGAAGACGACATTGGCCTTGCCGGGTGTGGTACTTGCCTTCGGGCCGTTGTAACCGGATGTTGACCAGGTCTTGGTTTTATGCCAGTCGCCTTTATCGCGGCTGTAAAACTTGACGGGACTGACATTATTGATATAAACGGTGAAGGTCCCCTCATCGGCCGGGTTACGGGTATCTACTAGCACATAGTACCACTCATCCACGGTAAGGCCAGAAAGCGATAGGGTTACATCATCATTGGCGCCTGCGGCAGTGCTACAGGCTACTTCGGTGCCACTGGCATCCTCTACTGCCACTTCCAGAAACTGTGCAGACCCCTCTGCACCACCTGTTTTTATGGTCACGGTACCAGAAGCATACAGGGCTTGAAATTTAAACCACACCCCTTGTTCTGTGCTGTTAAAGCAAGAGCCTCCAACATCGCTGTTAGCATCTACATTGGTATACCCAGCCTGCGCTGATTCATACTCATATAAATCGGTCAACCAGATGGCAGCACTGCGGTCGTCATTGGCCGGAGCCGGTCCGGAGCCGCCAGCGAGCATGGTTTCCTGATCGCCAAATTGGAAGAAAAACAACCAACCGGCTATCAATACACCAACAATGGCAATACCCGAAATGCCATATAGCAGCTTTCGGGTCACCTTGGTCTGTACCTTGGTGTTGGGGGTTTGTTGTAAGCGGGGCCTCATAATAGTGGTTTCTGTTAAAGCAATGGCACATCTCGGGGAAGACGTACTCAATATTCTCTACGGGCGCTTTCTCATTTGGATACTCATTTTAGTGTTTTTCTTACACAGTTACTTACGTAAGGTTATGTCGCTTGACTCGAACTACTGTGCCTTGGTAAGGCGCACAGCCGGAGTCTGAAAATCATTGGCACGCAAATACAACAGGTAATTGCCTGCAGCCAAATGGCTCACATCAGGCAGGGTAAGTCGCTGCTCCCCTTCATACACGGTAACCGCACGCTGCCAACGCACACGGCCTTGCATATCTACCAGCAACACTTCCACATTGTAATCACGGTCCGCCAGCACTTCCACCTGCACCTGCTGCTGGAATGGGTTCGGATAGACCCGTGTAATTTGCAAGCCATCCTTTTCTGGTGCTATGAAGACTTGTTGCATAGGGAAATATTCATACTTCCCATCCAGGTCTGTCTGCTTGAGGCGGTAAAAGCTATAGCCACCATATGGGTCTTCATCATACCGCACATATTGCGTAGGTGTGCTGGAGTTGACTTGCCCCGGTTCGGTAAACAGGGGGGTAAAGGACTCACCATCCTTACTCCGCTCAATAGTGAAATACTCGTTGTTGATCTCTATCAGCGTTTCCCAGGCCAGTCTCACCTGTCCATCCGCAGTTGGGGTAGCCTCAAAATAGCCCAATTCAATTGGCAAAAGATTACCGCCTGGCGTAAAGCCTGTCCACGTAATGTTATTGGACGGGTCGCTCTGGTTGTTATATTCTGTTTGGATCCAGCAATCGCTCAAGGCCTCATTGACGACTCTGATCTCATCCAATGTGCCTTCGAAAAACCGGTTGTCATTAGGTATTCTTCGGCCAATGTACACATCGCCATTGTCCGCCTCAATATCGTTAGCCCCATTGTGGGTAGCCACCAGGCTACCGTCTACAAAGATGCGTTTGCGCTGGTTGCCCGGCTCATTTCGATTGTAGACAAAAGTGACTTGGGTCCAGGTATCATCCGGCAATTGTCCGCTGTCATCCCGGTAGTGATTGGCTGTGGTAGTAACCCGTGAGTTAATATTGTTGTTGGTGGCGCCCCCATCCACACCAAGCATGTATTGCTCCTGGTTCATTTGGGAGCCCTTTACGATAAAGGGAGCATCATCATTGTTAGGAATTGGCGCACGCACCCAGGCTTGAAGGGTAACTTCACCACCGTCAATGTTCAGGCTGGCACTATTCGGGATAGTGATGTAGTCGTGCGAACCATCAAAGTAGCGGCCTTGGCCAAAGTAGCCGGTGGCGGTCTTAGAGTTGTTATCATTGCCATCATTACCATTGGAGGTGGCATCATTCAGGCTATTCGCTTTGAAGTTCCACACACCAGCGTATTTACTGTCGAAAGTGGCCGGTGTGCTCTGGTCTTCCTGTATCGCACTATTTCCATAGTACATGAGCAGCTCTGTGTCTTGATTGGCAAAAAGGGTAGGTAACTGCACCCATGCTTTCAGCTCACCACTTTGCTCATCGTATTCCTCCAGTATAAAATGCAGTCTTGACGTATCGGTTATAGCACAGAAGATGATATCGTAGCCATCAGCATGTTGCACATTTCCCCCAAAACTGGTAGCCGCAATTTCCGTATCTGTGATTTGAATGAGATAGGGAAAGTTTTGGAGGTCGCTGCTGCCACACACCACATTCTGATCGATGGTGATGGTCATAGCATGGGCATAGCCGGCAGTAGGGTCAACAGCAGAAAGGTCTTCCACACATCCTGTGGAGATAAATGACCCATAGTTGGCGATGTTGTTGTATTCCGTCTCGATCCAGTCCTCATGTCGAACCGAAGAGCTCAGCCGAACTTCATCGATGCGGCCATCAAAGGCGCGGTTATTACCGCTACATTGGTCTACGATTCCTCGGCCAAGATCAAAATCGGCATTGTTGCCCAATGAAGTGTTGGCGGTGGAATATCCTTCCTCCACTCCATTGACATACAGGATATGATCATTGCCCCAGGTGCCCACTACGTAATACCAATTGCCGGCTGTCCAGGTGCGGGTAGTGGAAGGCTCCACGGCAAAGCCATCCCCTTCGATCTTGAAGTAGAGCTCCCCGGCATCCACACCATGAGAGTTGCCATCGTAGTCGTTGTCTGACCCGGCTAATACGAAGGTGAAGTGATTACTGTTGTTTTGATATTTGGCCACCAGTGTTTGAGAGGTATTCAATGAACTATTGATGGTGTTATCCGGGCGAATCCAAAAGCTGAAAGTGCCGCTGTTGAAGTCTTGATCCGGGTGATCTACGCGATCATTATTGCCGTCAAAAGTCCGGGCGTCACCAGAAATGCCTTCGGCTGACTGGGAGCCATAGTTGGTGCCATCGTTACTATTACCAGAATTATCCAACAAATCCCCATTATAATGGCTGACCCACGAATAATCGTGTTGCCAAACTTGGGTAGAACTCGGATCGCTGGTAATCTGGTCATTTCCGAAGTATAAGAAGAGCTCGGTATCACTGCTCGTACTCAGACTTGGTACACTTACCCAGGCTTGCAGCTCACCGGTAGACGCATCATACGACTCGATCTCAAAATCTAATTGAGTCGTACCATCGGCTGCGGTAAAAGCTACATCGTATCCGCTCGTAGATACCATATGCCCACCATTGCCCACCGTGCGGAGGTCATCGTGCGTGATATTGATCCATACCGGGAAGTGGCTATGACTGCCACTGCCGGCTACTAACCCCGCATTAACTGTCAACTGCGTGCGATGGGTGAAATCTGCTAGCGTGGAAGCACTGTAGCTACAACTGCTACCAGCGCCACCGGCTCCCCCACCGCCTCCACCGGAGCCACCGCCAACCAGGTTGATGAGGTTGCTTACCGTGTAGAAACTGTTGGGATCACTAATGTTATTGTATTCTGCTTCAATCCATTCCGCTGTCGAGCGAACATTGAGGACACGCAGTTCATCCATCACCCCGTCAAATTCATCATAGGGCGCATAGTTGTCATTCCGATCGCCCAGCCGGATATCGGATGCATCATCAAACATATCGTTCACTGCAGTAGTGGATGATGCTACTAATTGTCCATCGAGGTACAGCAGGGAGGAGTTTTCGTTCCACTCGCCAATCACCACAATCTGATGCCAGTTGGTGGTAAGTGAAGTACTGTAGCTGATCTGTACATCACGATCATCTTCATCTTCGTAATACCAGCGTAACTCATTGTTGGAAAAGCCTACGTAGTAGTACTTGTCGCCCCCGTCATCAGAGAAAATGTCAAATAATGAGGAGTTGGCCACCGTGTTGGGTTGCACCCACATGCTGATGGTCCATGCCCCTTGGTCCGGCACCAAATCGGAGTCGATATCTACGTGGTCGTTGTTGCCATCAAACTCTACCCCACCAGCAGCAATACCGGTAGCCGGGTCTGTGTTGTTGGGCGTGCCGTTAAATCCATTACCCGAGTTATCCTGATAGCTGTTGTTGAAGTGATAAACGCCATTGTATTGCCCCGACCAGGTATTATGACTGGAGGGATCAGTGGTGATACTACTGTTGCCAAAGAAGAGATGAATATCGGTATTGCTGGTAGCACTGAGCGCAGGTACACGCACCCAGAGCACTACCTCACCGGTAGTAGGATTGTAGGATTCCATCTGCTGCTGCAGCGTTGTTCCATCAGCCAGCGCAGCTCTGATATCATAGCCGTCAACGTGTTCTACATATCCGCCATTAGAAACGGTACGCAGATCATCATCGGTTAACTTTATCATCACGGGAAAATCCACCAGATCACTCGTGCCTGGCACTTCTGACGCTTGTACCGTTACGATTTTTTTGTAATCGTATCCGGGTAGATTATTGGCCTTTGTATCGATGGGCCGGTTGAAATAGATGATCAATGCAATGACCATCAATAAAAAACCGGTAACGGCAGAAGCTACCGCCCAGTATTGCATTCGATTACTAACCTTCGGTTGTACGTTTTGCTGGGGTTGTATACGTGGTTTCATGGCTATTCTGTTGAAGCAAGCCCTATCAATGGCTATAAGCGTTTACGATGCAAGACCATTTTGGGTACATTAATTACATGCAAAAGCCGTCCGTTGGCCGGAATAATGGGTCAACTAGCCGATAAATGACGCCCAACAACCGATATAGGCCGATGAAACAGCCCAAATACGCCCACTCCTTACAAAGAAAAAGCGCCACGTGGCGTTCGTGGCGCTTCTTTCACTGTGTGGTTGATTCTTTTACTCTGCCTTCAGTAGCGGCACGGATGCTTGCTGGCCATCTGCCGTAGAGAGATGCAACAAGTAATAGCCTTTGGCGAGCGATGCGCCAGGGATAGTGAACCGTTGTTCCCCTTCCTGTAGGCGCCAGTTCGTTTGCCAAAAGACACGGCCCGAGGCATCTACCAATTGCACATCAGCGGTTTGCTCATAACCCGCTAATACCTCAACAGACGCTTGAGCACGGAATGGATTGGGATACACCCGTGTGATCTGCAGATCGTCCTTTGGGGGTGCTATGAAGACCTCTTGTATGGGAAAATACTCATACTTTCCATCCAGGTCGGTTTGCTTGAGGCGATAGTAGCTGTAGCCCGGTAGTGGATTTTCATCATAGCGCACATAGGCTGTAGGGGTGCTGCTGTTGATCTGACCCGGCTCGGTAAAAATGGGTTCAAAATGCTCACCATCCTTACTCCGCTCAATGGTGAAGTATTCATTATTGATTTCTAACATGGTTTCCCAGGCCAGCTCTACCTGGCCGTTATCAGTGGGTTGCGCTTGGAAGTAGGCCAGCTCTATAGGCAGCAGGCTACCATTGGTAGGAAAGAGGGAGCCTACAGAAAAAAATGAACCAGGATCGCTTTGATTATTGTATTCTGTTTCGATCCAGGCGGCAGACAATTGTGTATTGAGTATTCGCACTTCGTCCATAATGCCATCGAATTCGTTTCGAACCTGGATATTACTAGAACTTCCATTACTTTGATCAGCACCAATGATAAAAGGTCGTGGTCTGGATGGAGAAGCTGAAGCGCGACTATTATCGTTTCCTATCCTTTGGCCATCAATGTACAGCTCTTGGGTTCGTCCTCTCCACTCTCCGATGGCTACCATATGGTACCACTGGCCATCATCCAATTCTGCATCTTCCTCTATTTCGCTGCGACTTCTATTCCAATCTTCATCCATATACCGCCACCTGATTTCCTCATCATCGTCATCGTAACGCAGGCTAAACTCATCATTTCCATTGCCAATCCGCATGTCAAACATATATTGTCTATCGGCACCCCCCGAATTAAACCTTACCCACATACTAATGGTCCAGCCACCATCAGAAGGGATGGCATCCTCATTTATCGTCAAGAAGTCATTATTGCCATCAAAGTCTTCTCCTTTTCCGATAAGTGCATTGTTGGCGGTGCTGGTACCGTTTCTCGAAGCGTCATACACGCCTGTAGCATCATCCGTGTTGCCATCAAAATGGTACACACCATTATACTCGCTGCTCCAGGTATTGCTAGAAGAAGGATCACTACTTACACTGCTATTACCAAAATAAAGGTGAATCTCAGAGTCAGTAGTAGCAGATAAGCTGGGGTATCGGACCCAAAGCACTATTTCTCCCGTACTGGGGTCGTAATGTTCCAGCTCCTGGTCGAGTAACGTACCATCTGCCAGCGCAGCGCGTATGTCATATCCGCTGCTGTGCACTACATATCCACCATTGCTGGTGGTTGCCAGGTCGGCATCAGTAAATTGTAACAACACTGGAAAATCGACCAATGCGTTACTGCCGGGTATTTCTGATTCCTGAATGGTAATTATTTTTTTGTAATCATACCCCGGCAAATTATTGGCGTGGGAGGTGTGTACCGTACCCAACTGAAACCAAATGACCCCCACTATTCCTACAACGAGGGCGACCATACCGATGGTAGCTACTCGCCACAATTGTGTCGAAGACTTTACCTTTGTTGTATTTCGTAATTGTGTCCGCATAGTTGCTGTTCATTTTTTGCGCAGAAAGCATGTAAGATTTCCACTACTTTCAACACACTATCTAGTATTGCAGACATAAAAGAAATGCAAGCCTGTATGATTTACACGGCTAATCGGCAGACGGCTCAAATATACCGTTCAATAGCATTTGCTGACAGGTAGATCGAAAGCCGTATTCCTCCATTACGAGTGGCTGTACAAATCGCGAACCGCTTCGGCCACTGAAGTCCACTTGTAAGAGAAGCCCGCCTTTTGAATCTTATCGGCACTAACCCGAGCACTATACAAGACGGCATCAGCCATCTGTCCTAAGGCCAGTCGCAGGGCAAAAGAAGGAGCGGGCAGGAGTAGGGCCGTCTGTGGCAAGCCGCTGCGAACCGCCTTGGTAAATGCTTTATTGGTAATTGGGTTGGGCGCCACAGCATTGTATACCCCCCGCAGATGTTCCTGCTCTATAGCGAAGAGAAACTGTCGGGCCAGGTCTTCCACATGTATCCAGCTATAATATTGTTGGCCATCACCAAAATAAGTGGCCAGTCCGAACCGCATGGGCTGTACCAGTTTTGGCAGCGCGCCTCCTTCCCGGGCGAGTACCACCCCGATCCTGATTTTCACTGTACGCACGCCTAATGTCGTCACCTCGTCAACTGCTTTTTCCCATGCGACACAGACCTCTTCAAGAAATCCATCCTGGCCCGGATCACTTTCCTCCGTAAGCCATTCCGCATTCCGATCGCCATAATAGCCTATAGCACTGGCGCTGATAAAGCTTTTTACCTGATGATCTACCGACTGCAGCGCTTTTGCCAGTAAAGCGGTCGATTGAACACGGCTGTCCAGAATGACTTGCTGTCGTGCTTTCGTCCATCGCTTATCGGCAATACCCGCTCCGGCCAAGTGAATGATATGGTCTGCTTGCTGAATAGCCCTTTCATCTATTTGACCTTGCCCGATATCCCATTGATAGGTGGGCACATCGCCCGAATGGGCCGACCGGGATAGGTGGATAACCTTGTACCCGTGGTGTAACAATAGTGCTGTGAGGTGCTGCCCGATTAAGCCAGACCCTCCAGTAATCAGGACAGTAGCCGGTGATGCCATAGAATAGTTTTGATAGTGAGGCGCTTAGCGGGGTTCTATTTTTGAATGTAACGAAAATTCGCTCTATGCGTACGCGAACCACGGTGCTGAACACCCGCTCATCGGTTTTGTTTGCCGGTTTCATTTTGCTTCTATTGCTCCTTTTATCGCGGTGTAGCGGCCCCTCTGCCGAGTCGACACCCAACGAGGTAATCGTATGGGAGCTTAACGAACCCAGCTCGCTCAATCCACTAACGGCTAACGACCTGGCCGCACAACTGCTCCTCAATTATACCCACCAAAAACTACTCAATTACGATTACGATACCTACGAATTGATCCCTGTATTGGCAGCAAACCGGCCGGAGATCACCCTTTTAGGTGACACCGCCATGCAGCTCGCCTATACCCTGCGTCCGGAAGCTACCTGGGACGATGGCACCCCTATTACCGGATACGATGTGGCCTTTACCTACAAAGTCATTGCCCACCCGGACATACCGGCCGATCACCTGAAACCGTACCTCTCGTCCATTACCCACATCGAAGTTGACGCAGACCACCCGAAGCAGTTTACGCTCACCTGCCAGCCCGTGCAGATGCGAGCCGAGATTTCCACCGGTGCCGAAGCCTTTATTTTGCCAAAGCATGTATACGACCCGGAGGGCTGGCTCGATGACATTCGCTACAACGCCACACTGACCGGGCCGGAAGAAAAACTGTCTGCGTTTGCCGACTACTTCACACACATTCGCTTTGCCCGGCAACCCGATTCCATCATTGGTTCCGGAGCCTACAAGATTGCTCGATGGGAGACGGGACAACGTGTGGTGGTGACCCGCAAAGACAATTGGTGGGGGGATGCCGTTGAGGCTAAGCAAAATGAATACTTTGAGGCCTACCCTACAACCATTACACACGAAATCATATCCGATCAGTCGGCAGCTATCACCGCTCTCAAGGGTGGGCAACTGGATGTAATGCGCAGCGTGCGCGCTAAAGACTACCGGGAAGATCTGATGGAAAATGAGCGGGTCAACGACCAATTCAACCTGCATCAGCCCCCACAGTTTTCTTACTCTTGTTTTGGCATCCACCAACAGCATCGCTTTCTGAACGATAAGCTAACCCGACAAGCACTGGCTTACCTGGTGCCCTATCAGCGGATGCGGGAGGATATCCTCTACGGATTTGGCGAGCCGATTACCGGTCCGGTACTGCCCTTCATCGCGCAATGGTATAACGACACCCTACAACCGTACACCTATCAACCGGAGAAGGCAGCAGCACTACTCCGACAAGCCGGCTGGGTGGATAGAGACCAGGATGGACTGCTGGAGAAGCAAATCGATGGTGAATGGGTGCCCTTTTCCTTTTCCTTTCTCTACAATGCCGGCAACCGGGACCGCGAAAAGGTGGCCCTGATGTACCAGAACGCCTTGGAGAAAGCAGGCATACAGATGGACATTACCCCGTTTGAATGGAGCATTTACCTGGACAAAATCATGTCCCACGACTTCGACATGTTTTATGTGGTCTTGAGTACGGATCCGGGGCTGGAGGACTTCTCTCAGCTTTGGCATACCGCCTCTGCCAATGGCGGCTCTAACTTTGTCGAGTTTGGTGATGCCTCCACTGATGCGTTGATCGACTCGATCAATACCACCCTTGATGAAGCGCAACGGG
The DNA here is from genome assembly GCA_913062655.1 of uncultured Bacteroidota bacterium. Taxonomy (GTDB): domain Bacteria; phylum Bacteroidota; class Bacteroidia; order Chitinophagales; family S012-47; genus CAJXXO01. The sequence goes on from CAJXXO010000005.1 coordinate 20,829, forward strand.
CTGATCTGGTGCGGCAGTTTCAAGCCATTCTGCACGATGAGGTGCCGTATATATTTCTTTGGACCCCGGAAAACCGGATTGCCATTCACAACCGACTGGAGAACGGTCACCTATCCGCCTACCGGCCAGGGTTCTGGACCCCTGGCCTTCGTCTGGCGAATGCAAACGAATGATGTTGGCCCATGGCTCGATACCTCCTCAAGCGTCTGCTATTGATGGTACCTACTTTGGTACTCATTTCGCTGTTGACCTTCTTCATCAGTACGCAGACACCTGGCGACCCGGTGGCCCTGCAATGGCAACAAGATGAGTCCAACTTTCGCCAATGGCAGCAATCTGAGGCGCAATACCGGCAACGAAGAGCCGCCCTGGGCCTAGATAAACCCCTCTTTTACTTTTCCTTTTCCCGCTTGTCTATGCCGGATACCCTGTACCGCATTGCCTCTCCTATCCAGCGAAGATGGCTCCGGCAAAGGGTTCACCAAACCGGTCATTGGCCTTCAGTAGAACAGCTCTACCATCAACTGCGGCAGTTGGAAGCCGCCAGCTACCAGCCCCCCTCCACTTACTTCGATGCCCAGGCATTGATCGACATCCGCCAGGGGTTGAACGATCTATACCGCACCGATGACCAGGAAGCCGCCCGGCAAGCGTGGGTCGATATTTCGCACAGCATCGACACGGCCAGGGGATTGGCGTTTCTACAAGCACCGGCTCAATCCGTAGAGCTGGCGTGGACCCGCGTTGAGGCAGCCGCCCAACCGTGGCGCAGTTATGTGCCTGCCCTGCATTGGCATGGGTGGGACAACCAATACCACCGCTGGCTATTTGGCGGAGGCGGACAGCGAGGGTTACTCCAGGGGTACCTGGGCCGGTCTTACCGCAATCAACGGGCGGTAACGGCCGAGCTAGGGACAGCCATCGGCACTACGCTACAGTTAAGCCTGATCGCCATTGTGCTCGCTTATCTTATCGCCATTCCATTAGGTGTATTTTCGGCTGCCAGAAGAAACAGTCGATGGGACAAGGGCATCCAAACCAGTTTGTTTGTACTGTATTCATTGCCTGCATTCTGGATCGGCACCCTGCTGATCGTCTTTTTAGGCGGAGGCGATTTTCTCAACTGGTTCCCGCCTTATGGGTTGGGGAATACGCGTGGTTTATCTGGTTGGGAGGCCTTTTGGGTTCGAGCGCATCACTTGGTGCTGCCTATTGTTTGCCTGGTCTATCCTACCCTTGCTTTCCTTAGCAGACAGGCGAGAGGCGGCATGGTACAGAGCCTGCATGAAGACTATATCCGCACCGCACGAGCGAAAGGATTGGGGGAATCCCGGGTAATCTGGTGGCATGGTTTCCGCAATGCCTTGCTGTCCATCATTACCCTGTTTGCCAATGTATTTCCCTACGCCATTGCAGGATCTGTAATCGTGGAGGTCGTTTTTTCGATACCCGGTATGGGCAAGATGACCTTAGACGCTTTGTATGCACGCGATTACCCCATCGTATATGGTGTGGTAATCGTTACCGCGGTATTGACCCTGATTGGATATTGGGTGAGCGATGCCTTGTACAGCCTGGCCGATCCGCGGATACGCTTTAAACCCGGCCACCGATGAGATGGCTTCGCCCCATATCGACCTTTCGGAGGCGCCTGTGTCAAACGCGTCAGGGTCGCTGGGTGTGGCGCGGCCTGGTGGTGATTGCCTTGCTGTATATTCTGGCCGACTTTTTGGCGCAAGACAAACCTTTGCTCGCCCAATACCAGGGGAAAGTCTATGCACCGGTAGCGCTGGAATACCTGGTTGATTGGGGTTGGCGGTCGTGGCCTGATGGGCTGGCACGGCTTGACTGGCACACGGCAGAAGTGGATTGGGCCGCCTGGCCTTTAATTCCCTATGACGCCCGGTACCAGGATGTGGAGAATGCCTCCGTAAGCCCTTTTGAGTCACAACAGCTTTCCCATTGGTCTAACCGTCACTGGTTAGGCACCGATGAGCTGGGCCGCGACCTGTTGGCCGCTCTGATCCATGCCGTGAGGATCGATATCACTGTTGGCCTCTTGGCGATGATGCTGGCCGGAATATTGGGATTGTTGCTGGGGAGTGCCGCAGGGTTTTGGGGGGATCATAAGTGGCGGCTGTCGCGCGCATCGGTAGTCGGTGCAGTGATCGGTCTGTGGCCTGCCTGGTTTTATGGTTTTAGTGTCCGACAATGGACTTTGCAGCAAGCGTTGCAAAGCCATGTCTTCGCCTTCCTCGGTCACTTGTTGTTGTCGCTGCTACTATTTAGCGCATTGTGGCTGGGTTGCATTTTCCTCTTTCGTTGGTTGGCAAAGGGGTCGTGGTGGCGTCAGCCGGTCTCTATTCCGCTGGACCTGGTCGTCTCCCGGCTCATAGAGGTAACAGTATCCATACCCGTGCTGTTTCTGATACTGCTCATCTTATCGCTCACCCAGGAAGGCTCATTGCTTTGGGTGATGCTGGTAATTGGATTTACCCGGTGGACCGGCATTGCACGGTTGGTTCGGGGTGAGTTGCTGCGGATTCGGCAACTGGACTACCTGGCTGCGGGCGAGAGTATGGGCTTTCGCGAACGGTACCTGTTGCTACAACATGCCCTACCTAATGCCATGGGACCGGTATCTATCGCCCTAGCCTTTGGCATCGCCAACGCGATACTCATCGAAGGCTTTCTCTCCTTCATTGGCTTGGGGCTGCCACCTGATGTGCCTACCTGGGGTAGCCTGCTCAACCTGGGCCGGGAAAATGTACACGACTGGTGGTTAGCTTTGTTTCCCGGCTTGGCCCTATTCGCTACCGTTACGCTGTTCAATCTGTTGGGTGCCAGCTTGCAAGAAGGAAAATCCCGTTAATGGGCACACAATTTGTACATCCATGCGTTCATTGAGCGACCAATTGGTAATTTTAATGAAGATGAAGTCTGCGGTTCTCATTGGCTTGTTACTTTCTGTCTCTCTTCTGGGTGTGGCACAGCGCATCAAGACCAGCCTGCCGCTGGATTTCAATGTGAGGAATGAAAGCGTACAAATTCTCGGGCAGCACCAGAACACCATTTTTGTTCACCTCTTTGATCGATCGGACCATCAAATTGCCGCCTTCCGCGACAATCTCGGCCTCAAGTGGGATAAGCAAATGCCATTCGACACACGGGATTTTAGCCTGGAAGAGCTACTCTTTGAAGAAGGTAAATTCATAGCCTTTTACTTAGAGCGCGTGCGGGGTGGTCGCCTCATTAAAGGCCAATTATACGATTCCAATTTAGATAGCATTGCGCCAAAAGTGAAGCTCGACTCCATTGAGGGAAAATTTGCCCGCACGGTACCGGAGCCGCAGTTTCAGCTATCGCAAGACCGCCAACAAGTGGTGGTGTACTACATCGAGGAGCAGTTCAACGATAACGATATCCTGCATTACACCCGCTTAAATCGTGAACTTGATATCCTCGAGCAAGGGATTGCAGCCATTCCTACCCAGGAAAGCAGGCATACCTTTCATGAGCTGCTGGTAAGCAATACCGGTGAGGTTTACATCATTACGGCCGAGTACAAAGATTCCGGCCGCGATCATGCTTCGCGCTATCGCATCCTTCGTTCTGAAAACAACTTCATCTCCGACTCTACCCTTTTTGTCAGCCCAGGTCAGGATCGGTTCTTGAACAATACCGTCTTCAAGATCGACAACGCCAACGATCACTTGGTGGTGACCGGTTTTTATGCCGATGACTTCCGGCAACCCGCTCATGCAGAGGGCTTATTTTTTCTGGTTATCGACCTAAATAGCCTCGAGGCGTTGAGCACGTCCTTTCAAGCGTTTCCCACTGAGTTCATTGCCAAGATAAAAGGGGTACGCAACCCTAAACGGGCCGACAAACTATATACCTTCCTGATAGATGAGGTTATCCTTCGACAGGATGGGGGCGCACTGGTGGTAGCGGAGTCCTACTATCGAACCTACCGGGCCAATGCTCCGATGTATGACATCTATGGCATGCCTATGCGCTCGGGAACGACCATTACCTATCACTTTGATGAGATTATAGTGCTGTCCATCCACCCGGATGGCGAGATGCACTGGAAGAATATCCTCATCAAATCGCAGAGCAGCACCGGTGACTATGGACGGTATGGGTCTTACGCCCTGATGAACACCGGTAAGTACCTGATTTTTCTATTCAATGACGACTTGAATACCCGGTCAAACGTAGTGCAGTACACCATAGATGGAAGCGGGAAGATGGATCGGGATGTATTGCTCAACTCACGCAAGTACAACGTTTACTTGCTTCCCCAATTTGGCAAACAGATTTCGGCACGGTCTGCTGTTATGCCCAGCATTCGCAAAAACAAACTGCGTCTGCTGAAAGTGGAGTATTGACCTTTCTTGGCGGGTCGCTACCTTTGATGGGTGCTACGCTATTTCCGAGATATATCTGTTGGCGGATGGTTCATCCTTGCTATCTATGCTGTAGTACTGCATATTGGGTGGTGGATTACCGGTGCCCCGCCCAGAATGGATACCCAAACAGACAGTTATTTGTCTACTGCTCTTTTCGATTGGCTAGAGGGGTGGCAGACACCCGGTTGGGTGTATCATGCCCTGGGCACCGGGCTACTATTAATCATCGCACTTGTACTGAATAACATCCACAACCAGTACAAGCTCTCTGGCTATTCCAACCGAATTACTGCGGCTCTGTTCCTATTGCTAAGTGCGGCATACCCCGCTTTTGCCTACCTATCACCTACCCTTATCAGTGCCTTTTTTCTCGTATGGAGTATGCAGCGGCTAATGCGCCTCTATTATGAAGAGGCGCCACGGGTATGGCAATACGACATTGGCGTGTTGCTCGGTTTGGCTACGGTATTTCACCCCACCTCTTTATGGCTGTTAGGTTGGGCGCTGCTAAGCATGGTGCTGCTAAGGCCGCCACGACTCGGTGATGGCGTGGCAATGCTCCTGGGTGTAGCTACTCCTCACTATCTACTGGCCGCCTACCTGTTTTGGCACGATAGCCTCCACCTTTGGTGGCAAATGTGGCAAGATATCTCCCTGGCCTACAGCATTGAATTTGCATTCAATGCCTGGGATTACGCCAAAGCCGGATTAATCCTGTTGCTGTTAATCATTTTCCTAATTAGAAACCTCAGCGCCCTATTTACCTATACCATTCAGGTGCGGAAATACATACGGGTCATCATTGGGCTCCTTCCATTTGTACTGCTCACCATTGCCAGCAATCGGTTGATTTATCTGGACCACTTTGTGTTACTCCTGGTTCCCCTTGCCGTTGTGTTTGGTTTTCACTTTGCCGCTATTATTGAAAAACGCTGGGGGGTAGTGGTGCATGCCCTGGTTTTCCTGCTCATCATCCTTTCGCAATACCTTACCTTTGTGGCATAATAT
>CAJXXO010000006.1 GCA_913062655.1 uncultured Bacteroidota bacterium
AAACCGGACAAACACGGCTGGTGCAAATACGAGCGTTGGAAGGCTATTACCCCTTTTATGGCAGCTTTACCACCACTCCGGCCGATGCCGACACTACCTTTCGGGAAGGCCCTTTTGCCTTGGTAGATGCCAGTGTCATGAACCAATACGACCTGCAAGCAGGCGACTCCTTGCAGATCGGGCAGATGACCTTTGCCATCAAAGGGACACTCGAGTCTATGCCCGGCACTTCGGGTGTGGCGACTACCATTTCGCCCAAGGTGTACATCCCGCTGGAATGGTTGGACAGCACCGGTCTGATCCAGAAAGGCAGCCGCGTGTATTACCGCTACTACTTCCGGTTTGAAGAGAATACTGATGTAGAAGCCCTGGTAGAAGAGATGCAGGCCGATCTGGATGCGGCCAGCTACGAGCAAACCACGGTACAAGCCAACCGCGACAACCAGGGGGAAGCTTTTAGCGACCTGGCCGGTTTTCTGAATCTGGTGGGCTTCATCGCCCTGCTGCTGGGGGCCATTGGGGTAGCCGGGACAGTGCAGGTGTATTTGAATGAAAAGAAGAATATAGTCGCCACGCTGCGCTGCCTGGGTCTGCGCGGCAAAGACGCCATGCTGATCTACTTTTTCCAGGTACTCGGCATGAGTGCGCTGGGTTCGTTGGTGGGTATTGGTCTGGGCACATTGATTCAACTGGGGCTGCCTGCCATTTTGCAGGACTTTGTGCCGGTAGCGCTGTCGGTGGCGCCTTCGCCATTGGCGATGTTGCAAGGCTTTCTGACCGGGCTGGGTATGGCGGCCTTATTTGCCGGGTTGCCGCTGTTACGCATTCGCAAGATCGCGCCCTTACAAGCTATTCGGGTGGAGTACGAACAGCGATTACCGAATGATCCATTGCGCTATGGCCTGATGGTACTGATCGTGGCCTTCATTTTTGGTTTTACCTGGTGGCAGATCGGTGATGTAGAAGCGGCCCTCTTCTTTTCCGGCATACTGGCCGGAGGCTTTCTGTTGCTAACCGCAGTGGGCGGGGGTACCATATGGGCGGTGCGAAAATTCTTTCCCAGCCGCTGGCCCTACGTATGGCGGCAAGGACTCGCCAACCTTTACCGGCCGAATAATCAAACGCTCATCCTGGTCATTACCATTGGACTAGGCACAGCCCTGATCAGCATGCTCTTTTTCATACGCACGATGTTGTTGCAAGAGATCGAGCTGTCAGGCTCTGATGATCAGCCCAATGTGATCTTATTTGACATCCAACCCAGTCAGCGGGATCAAGTGGCGGACTTTACGACCAATGCCGGCTACCCGGTAATACAGCAAGTGCCTATTGTTACGCTTCGGCTGGAATCGATCAACGGGCGACCGAGGGAAGACTTTCTGGCGGATACCACCAGCGAGATACCGCGCTTTGTCTTTAATCGTGAATATCGTGTTACTTACCGGGACTCACTGATCGACACCGAAAAGCTGACCGAAGGGCAGCTACAGGAAAAACCAGCGAGGGGACTACCCAAGATCACCATTGAAGAGGGCTATGCCGAAACGATGGAAGTTGGCATTGGCGATACCCTGACCTTCAACCTGCAGGGCATTCGGTTGGAAGTGGAAGTCGGTGGACTGCGCGAAGTGAACTGGCGTAAAGTGCAGACCAACTTCCTGATCGTATTTCCGGAAGGTCTGCTCGAGCGGGCACCGCAATTTTATGTGCTCATCAGTCGCATTAATGACCAGCAGGCGGGCATTGCCTTCCAGCAGGAGTTGATCCAGGAATTCCCCAATGTATCGGTGATCGACCTCAAACAGATCCTGGCTACGGCAGAAGAAGTGTTGGGCAAAGTAGGCTTTGTGATACAGTTCATGGCACTCTTCAGCATCGGCACCGGTCTGTTGATCCTCATCAGCAGTTTGAATTTGTCGAAATACCAACGCATTCGGGAAAGTGTATTGCTGCGCACCATTGGAGCTGTACGCAAGCAGATCCTGCAGATCAATGGTATGGAGTACTTTTTCCTGGGCCTGATCGCCTCTACCTCTGGTATTGTCATCGGCTTGATCGGGGCGTATGCGGTAGCGATATTTTCTTTTGAAACGCTATTCGTTCCGGCTATCGGACCGCCACTATTGATCATCGCTGCAATCACAGGTCTCACGGTCATTATCGGCCTGCTCAACACGCGGAGCATTGTCCGCGAAGCACCTTTGACGGTATTACGACAGGCGCAGTAGCATTCATTTCAGTTGGAAGCATTAATTTGGTGGAAAGATTTTCGGTCCATGGATCCTACCGATATTCTCATCAGCATTCGCAAGATCGTTCGCTCCGTCAACCTGGAGAGTAAGCGCATAGACAAACAGATGGGCGTGAGCATTCCGCAATTGTTGTGCCTGGATTTTCTCAATCGGCAGCCGCAGTACAAAGCCTCAGCCAAAGAAATCAAAGAGTTTCTGCAACTGAATGCCTCTACGGTTACCGGCATCATTCAGCGATTGGAACAAAAAGGGTTCATTGCCAAATTGCCCAAGGCGGAGGATAGGCGTGTAACCCTGATCACGTTGACCTCCAAAGGAGCAGATGTGCTGCAAAATCGACCTTCCCTCCTGCAGGATAAGCTGGCCGCCAAGCTCGATAGCCTCCCCGAATCAGAAGTGGAGGCGGTGGCCAAAGCCATTGAATTGATCACCAACCTGATGGAGGTGCACGACTTGGATGCCTCGCCTGTATTGACCAGCGAGACCCAGTTGAACAAAGAATAGGACACAGGAAACTAAAAAAGGGGGGGCTCGTTGCTCATATAGTTTCTACACAAACTATCTTTGTCATTCATGCACTGGATCGATATCGCCATTTTCATTTTGTACATGATCGCCATGTTGGGTGTCGGATTCTACTTTTACAAGAAGAATCAATCAACAGATGATTACTATGTAGGCGGTCGACAAATGAGTGCCGGGCACATTGGCTTGTCCGTGGTGGCCACTGATGTAGGTGGCGGCTTCTCGATCGGGCTAGGTGGTCTTGGCTTCATCATGGGACTGTCTGGTTCCTGGATGCTGTTTACCGGACTCATCGGAGCCTGGTTAGCGGCTGTGTTTTTGATCCCGAAGGTGAAGGGCAATCCTGCCTTTGACAAGTTTCAGACGTTTCCAGAAATATTTGGTCACTACTATGGGCCCTATGTGGCGTTGGCGGCCGGACTCATCTCAGCCATTGGCTATGCCGGCTTTACCAGCTCACAGATACTGGCCGGTGCAAAACTGGCCTCGGGTGTATTTATCGACCTGGACCTCGAGATGGCACTACTGATCATGGGTACCATCGCGGTGGTTTACACGGTGATGGGGGGGCTCAAAGCCGTGATCTACACCGATACGGTGCAGTGGATCATACTCATGACCGGACTCATCGGTGTGGGTATTCCTTTCGGCTATCATTACATCGGTGGCTGGTCAGCCATTGAGGCGTCCATTCGGCCCGGTTTTTTATCGCTCACCAATGTAAGTTGGCAACAGTTGGTCAACTGGGCCATCACCATCATCCCGATCTGGTTTGTCGGTATGACGTTGTACCAGCGAATCTATGCGGCCAAAGACCTCAAAACCGCCAAGCGTGCCTGGTACCTAGCCGGTTTATTTGAGTACCCGATTATGGCTTTCATGGGTGTGATACTGGGGTTGTTTGCTCGTGTAGCGGCCGACCAGGGTGCCTTTACCGCCCTAGGTGCCGACAGCATTGTCGAGGCTGATCCGGAGCAGGGCTTACCCATGTTGCTGCGCGTAGCGCTACCCGTAGGCTATGGATTGATGGGTATCATCTTGTCCTCCTACTTTTCGGCCATCCTGTCTACTGCCGATAGTTGCCTGATGGCATCTTCCGGCAATGTGGTTTCCGATATCATTTTATTCTTCCGCAAAAAGCCATTGACAGAAAAGCAAAACCTGCGGCTGTCGCAGGGAGTCACCTTTATCATTGGCGCGTTGGCCTTGTTTTTGGCTTCGGTGATGACCAATGTACTGGACCTGATGCTGAAGAGCTATGCCTTTATGGTGGCCGGTCTCCTCATCCCAATTGTGGGGGCCTTGTATTGGCGAAGAAGTTCTTCTACCGGAGCGTTGGCGGCTATGCTGGTAGGTGGTTTACTGACCATTACTTTGCAGGCCAACCAAGTCTCTATATCGAATCAGCTCTCCAAAGAAGAGGCCGTGATTACGGTAGAAAAGCTGGGGGAAAATTTTCCCTTACTGCGGCACCTGGAGGCCGAGGAGATGACCCGCAGACAATTAATCGATGCGGTGAATGAGGCCAAGTTGGTGGGCTTCGATACGTTGGGCTGGCATTTCGCTTTGCCCTTTCGGTTGAATCCATTATTGTTTGGCATATTGGCTGCGCTCGTTGTTTTTATTGTACTTTCCTATACATTCCCCGATCGAAAACAAACCTATCAATCAACCCAATAAACAGATTATGGACATTTACATTTATGACCAACACACTGGCGAGGATAAAACGTACAGTAAAGATGCTATAGCTGACTTTCTACACGACCATCTCGATGAGTTTGGTGATAAGCGAGAAGATATCATGCGAGCGATCCATTATGCTTTTGCTGAAAAACCAGGGCAGGACGGGTACGTGGTCGTTGGTGTGGAAGAAGGCGAGATCGTTGGGGCGGTGATCATGAACGAAACCGGTATGAGCGGCTATATTCCAGAAAATATACTGGTCTACATTGCCGTAGATCGCAAGATGCGAGGCAAAGGTGCCGGCAAACAATTGATGAATGCCGCCATTGGAAAGGCAAAAGGCAACATTGCTTTGCACGTAGAACCAAATAATCCTGCTAAATTTCTGTATGAAAAACTGGGCTTTACCAATAAGTACCTGGAGATGCGACTCAATCGCAGTTAGTGCATGACCTTAAGCGAACTTCGACAAGATATACACGCCCACCCCGACTTATCGGGCGAAGAATCGGCTACACGACAACGGATTCGTCAGTTTCTGGCGCCTTCACAGCCTAGCGAAATGGTGGAGGTGGGCGGCACCGGCTTACTGGCGGTGTACGACAGTGGCCAACCGGGAAAAACGCTTCTGGTGCGTGCCGAATTGGACGGCCTGCCCATTCACGAACGTCACGATCTTCCCTACCGCTCTACCAAAGCCAACCACGGCCACATGTGTGGCCACGATGGGCATATGACCATGGTAGCGGGCGTAGGTCAGGCGCTGCTGGAACAGCCGCCACAAAAGGGGCGTGTCATTTTACTCTTCCAACCGGCTGAAGAGACAGGCGAAGGGGCGCAGTGGGTATTGGACGATCCGGCCTTTGCCGATTACCAACCCGATTGTTGTGTGGCACTGCACAATGTACCCGGGTTTCCACTGGGCAGCGTGGTAGTCCGGGAGGGTATCTTTACCCCTTCAGTTGAAAGCGTGACCATTCAGCTCGATGGTAAAACGGCCCATGCCGCTGAGCCGGAGCTGGGTGTAAACCCTGCCTGGGCTATGCAAGAGATATTGCATTTGGCCAATGCGCTACGCAACCTGGACCCCAATGCAGACGATTATCGGCTGGTGACACCTGTAGAAATCGAGCTGGGCGAAAAAGCTTTCGGCACCTCAGCAGGCCATGGCTCCATTAGCTTTACCCTGCGTGCCTGGACAAAGGATCGGTTTGATCAATTGAAAGAACGATTTACCCGCAAAGTGACCGCCATCTGCGATGCGCATGGCATACGGCATACGTGGCAATGGGTGGAGCCGTTTTACACCACCCGAAATGATGCCGATACCGTACAATTGATCCGCCAGGTAGCTGAACAACAGGGACGACAGATCATTGAAAAAGATATGCCCTTTCGTTGGGGTGAAGATTTCGGTCGGTTTACACAAGCCTATACCGGGGCCATGTTTGGCTTGGGATCGGGCGAAGACCAACCGGCCTTGCACAATCCAGACTTCGATTTCCCGGATGCGTTATTACCCATTGGGGTATCGCTATTTGCCGGTATTATTCAAGCGTATTGCAACGATAGCTGATGAACCACTCCTCTCGAATAGAACTTAATCCGAAGGCACTGCGCAGAAATCTGCGTTTTATCCGTAAGCAGCTACCGGAAGCCACCCGATACTGCTCCGTAGTGAAAGGGAATGCCTACGGGCACGGTATTGAGGAGTTTATTCCCATAGCAGAGCAGGCGGGGGTTGATTATTTTGCAGTCTACAATTCACACGAGGCCTATCGTGTTTTTCTGGCAGCCGACAATGAGCCCGACATTATGGTGATGGGCTACATCGACAATGCCGACCTGGATTGGGCTATCGAACATGGAATTGAATTTTTCGTTTTTGAGCCTGATCGCCTAAGTGTAGCAGCAGAAAAGGCACGTCAAAGTGGAAAGAAAGCACGCATCCATTTGGAGATCGAAACGGGCATGAATCGAACGGGTTTTGATTTACCACAGTTGGAAGCAGTGGTACCCTTGCTATTGGAGTTCGAGAACAGTCTGGAAATAATGGGTATTTGCACCCACTTTGCCGGGGCAGAAAGCATCGGTAACTACGTACGCATCCAGCAACAAAAGGAAGTGTATGAACAGGCCTGTAATCTGCTGCAAGAAAATAATATCAAACCCCATTACCGGCATGTCAACTGCTCCGCTGGCATGATCCGATATCCGGAAATGAACCTGGACTTGGTGCGGGTTGGCATCTTACAATATGGCTTCTGGCCTAGTATGGAGACTTTTATTGAATATTCTCAGCCGTTGGAGAACAAGGACAATCCACTGAAGCGACTCATCACGTGGAAGACGCAGGTAATGAGTACCAAAGAGGTGATGAAAGGCGAATATATTGGCTATGGCACCACCTATCTGGCCCAAAAACGCATGATGATCGCCATCGCCCCTGTCGGCTATGCACATGGGTACTCTCGCATTCTTAGCAACCAAGGTCGGGTACTCGTGCAGGGCAGGCGCTGCCCGGTGGTAGGTATTGTCAACATGAATGCTATTGCGATTGATATCACCAACTGCAAGAATGTGCAAAAGGGCGAAGAGGTGATGCTTATCGGTCGGCAGGGTACCCATACTTTGTCGGTGGCCTCATTTGGAGAATTGAGTAATCAGTTGAACTACGAACTCCTGACCCGCTTACCGATGGATATCCCACGGTACGTTATCAATTAAATGATATGGCTTTTATCACACTCCACAAGGAGAAATTGCAACACAACTTCAACTATCTCGACACGCTCTTCAAAAAGAACAACATAGAGTGGGCGATCGTGACCAAGTTGCTATGCGGTAACCCCAAATTCTTGCGGGAAGTAATCCGGCTGGGCTTACCCGAACTATGCGACTCACGAATCAGCAACCTCAAGAAGATCAAAGAAATAGCTGCAGAAGAGGGAAAGGAGGTGCAGACGGTCTATATCAAGCCCCCGGCCAAGAAATCCATCAAGAGTTTGGTTCGCTATGCAGATGTAAGTTTCAATACCGAGTACGATACAATGAAATTGTTGTCGGACGAGGCGCAACGACAAGGCAAAACCCACAAAGTGGTGATTATGATCGAGCTAGGTGACCTGCGAGAAGGCGTAATGGGGGAGCAATTGATTGATTTTTATCGCTCTGTCTTTCAATTGCCCAATTTGGAGATTACCGGCATCGGGGCTAACCTGAACTGCCTGTACGGGGTAATGCCAAGCGAGGACAAGCTGATCCAGTTGAGCTTATATAAACAGTTGATCGAAGCATCCTTTGACCGGAAGATTCCTTGGGTCTCAGGCGGTACTTCGGTGGTGCTGCCGCTATTATTGAAGCGCAGGCTGCCAAAGGGCACCAACCACTTTCGCATAGGCGAGTCCCTTTATTTTGGCGCCAACCTCTTTACCGGCAAAACCATAAAGGGGATGAAGGCCGATGTGTTGAAATTTGATGCACAAATCATTGAGATGCAGGAAAAGCCCCGTGTACCAATAGGCCAACTGGAGGAAAACCCCAGTGGCGAATCGTTTCAAGTGGACGAAAGCGATTACGGAAAGACCAGCTACCGAGCCATTTTGGACGTTGGTCTACTGGATATTAGTCCGGATTATCTGATCCCAACGGATAAACACTTAACCATCAGTGGGGCCAGCTCCGACATGATCGTGATCGACATGGGAGAAACGCGCAGAAACTACAAAGTGGGGGACTTCATCAGCTTTAAGCTAAAGTATATGGGGGCCCTATCCTTGCTCAACTCCAACTATATCGAAAAAGTAGTGGTTTAGCCCTTGTCTACAATGGTACTCGTAGCCTGATCGGTAGGCAAGAGTAGAAGGTCTGCAATGTTTACATGAGCGGGCCGGGTTACGGCAAAAGCAATCACTTCCGCCACATCTTCAGGTTGTAAGGGACGGTACCCTTCATACACCTTGGCCGCTTCTGCTTCATCACCTTTGAAGCGAACCCGGGAAAACTCCGTTTCCGCCAAGCCGGGATTAATAGCGGTAACTCTTACTCCCGTGCCATTCAGATCGATGCGCATGCCTTGCGTGATAGCATCCACAGCATGCTTACTAGCGCAGTACACGTTGCCATTCGGATATACCTCTTTACCGGCCAATGAGCCTATATTGACGATATGGCCGCTCCCGCGCTCCACCATGCCAGGCAGTAGCACCCGGGAGACGTAAAGAAGTCCCTTCACATTGATATCGATCATAGCCTCCCAATCTTCCAGGCTTCCCGATTGTATCGGATCCCGACCATGCGCATTTCCAGCATTGTTGATCACCACATCCACCGCCTGCCAGTCTGCCGGCAGGTTGCCTAGTGCTGACTGGACAGCCTCCGCATCACGCACGTCAAACACAACAGGCAGCACGTTCACCATAGCCGATAGCTGGCGGGCCAAAGTGTCGAGTCGTTCTTTTCTGCGGCCACAAATGATGAGGTCCATTCCTGCCTTGGCCAGCGCCTCGGCCGTAGCCCAACCAATACCTGAGGATGCTCCGGTAACTACTGCTATCATACCTTTTCCCTTTACGGGTAAAAATACCTGCCTTGCTCAATTTATTTAAATTAGGAGCTGGAAAAACAGGGCTATGTCTGTCAACCCTATTATCTTATCCATTCCCGTCTTTTTCATTCTGATCGCTATCGAAGTGATCTACGATCGACTGCGCCACAAAAACCTCTACCGCCTGAATGACGCCCTCACCAACATTTCGTGCGGCATTACCGAGCAAATCAGCGGGGTGTTTTTCAAGGTGGGTACGGTAGCGCTGTATTACTTCATTTATGAGCACTTTAGATGGTTTACCTTGCCCAACAATGTGTGGTGGGGGATGGTCTTGTTCCTCGGAGTAGATTTTTGCTACTATTGGGCCCATCGGCTCAGCCACGAGATCAACCTCTTTTGGGCCGGACATGTGGTACACCACCAGAGCGAGGACTACAACCTGAGCGTAGCTTTGCGGCAAGGCTTCATGCAAAAAATATTTACCGCCTTTATCTACCTGCCCCTGGCATTATTCGGTTTTCAAACAGAGCTATTCCTGCTCTTTAGTGCCTGGAATACCCTCTATCAATTCTGGATTCATACTGAAACCATCGGAAAGATGGGGCCTTTGGAATGGGTGCTCAATACGCCTTCTCACCATCGCGTGCACCATGGCCGGGAGCCAAAGTATATCGATAAAAATCATGCCGGAGTACTGATCATCTGGGATCGACTGTTCGGGACCTTTCAACAAGAAGAGGAAAAGCCCGTGTATGGCATTACTACTCCGATGCAAAGTTGGAACCCGGTGTATGCACAGGTACAACACTTCGGCCATATTTGGGCGGATTGGCAAAAGGTGAAGGGGTGGGATAAGCTGCGTCTGCTTTTTAAGAAGCCAGGCTGGCTGCCAGCCTATGCGGGCGGTTACCGTGCCCCCCAAAAAGTGGATCGTGAGCAGTATCAAAAGTTTAATGTAACCGTTCCGGCTACTATCAATTGGTATGTCCTGATTCAATATGGCATTGTCCTCGTGCTCACTTCATGGTTTCTTTTCCAATTTGGGCAGCTCGAAGGCTGGCAACAAGCGGGCTTTGCTATCATGATCACATATAGCGTGATGAGTATCGGCATATTACTCGATGGCAAAGCCATAGGTTTTGCGCTGGAGTACGCCCGTTTACTTTTACTCCCGGCTCTACTACTTTTATCCATCCCACTACAGGGATTGCTCTGGATCCTGATTCCCATCGGAGCGGGTAGTGCGCTGGTATGGCTGGGCTGGACACAACACAAAACCGTGGCATGGCAGCCGCCCCGCGTGTGAAATACAGTACCGCTTTTCTGTTGCTGTACGCCCTTTTAGGTGTGAGCGTGGGCGGAAGCGTAGAGGGCTGGGTCATACCCATCGATTATTTTTTCCCCTTCAAAGTAGCCATCATACCGGTTTTATTGCTTTTTGTTGCGGTTCAGTCGTATCGTCCGGGCTGGTTGTTAGGTGCATTGTTGTTTTCCTGGATAGGGGACATTACCATTCACTTCACCTTCATGGGAGGAGTAGCCAGCTTTCTGGTAGCCCACTTGGTATATGCCTATGGCTTCTATCGCCAACGTGAACAACCTGTCCGTCCGCGATGGTGGATATTCTTTTCTCTGCCGGTGTATATCGGTTTACTAATGGGCCTGCTGCTACCTCACACGGGTGAATTTACCCTGCCGGTAATGCTTTATGCGTTGGCGATAAGTGGTATGCTGATTACGGCCTTGTATGTGCAGCCCTTTGTTGGAAAATGGTGGTTGGTAGCCGGTGCTATTTGCTTTGTGATTTCGGATTCAGTAATAGCGATCAATAAGTTTGCCTATCCATTTGAGGGAGCGGATGTATTGATTATGGGCTCCTATATGCTGGCGCAATTAGGGCTGGTGATGGGTTCAGTCCACCTCTATAAAAAGGTAGGCCGGTGACGAAAACGCCACCGGCCCTGAGTACCAATTAAAACCCAAACCCAAATAGTTACAACTTAGGCACTCGGTTTGTTCGCTACTAAATTGATGCCTAAGTGAATTGTGTTATTCAAAATGATATCAGCCGCTGAAATTTCGTAGTCCAGGTTCCAATCTTTACGATTGATATTGAACTTGGCGATTGCAGTGATACCCTTGTCTGTCATCTCTACTTTTGCAGGAAAAGTGATTCCCTTTGTCACATCGCGAATGGTCAGGTTACCGCTAATCATATGCGTAGGGTTGGTTACCCGGTATTGATCGATTTCTTCTGTATTCTCATCTGCATTTTCTTCTACCGGTTGGTCGGCCACCTCTACTCCTGTCAATACAAACTTAGCAGAGGGGTACTCCTCAACCTTGAAAAAGTCAGCCGATTTCAAGTGGCCTGTTAGTTTCGTGTTGTTTTCTTCATCCATCTTCTCATCGGTAGAGAGAATAGTGGTCATATCCATGACGAACTCACCATTTTCAATAGTACCGTCCTTCACTTGCAGTGTTCCGCTCTGCAATTGTACGGTACCGTTGTGTCGGCCGTTGGTCTTCGTACCGATCCACTCAATGACGCTGGCATCTGTATCAACGGCATAGGCAACCGCTTCAGCAGAAGCTTCTTTTTCTTCTTTTACATCTCCAACTTGTGCTTCATCACTGTCGGGAGCACTGGTACAGGCTACAGCCAAAACACTTGCTGCAGCAAAAAACAGTAGATTTTTCAAAGGATTTCGCTTCATGATTTACTTGATTTTGTGTTTACTGGGTGAATAATGTTTGTTTAAACGAATGTATGCAAAATTGGTTCGAATTCGCTAACGAAAAGTAAACCTACAGTCGTAAAAATTGTTTACTGGCCGGCATCATTCGAGTGCAATTGTTGTAGAATTTCCTTTGTAGCCCGCAGCACAAAGGGTCGCAATTGCTTCAAGTCTTTGGTTGAACCCTCAGCCCAACCCGCCCAAAGCGGTTTGTCTGGTTCACGCTGCCGCAACCGTATGAGCAATAGGGTAAATGGCTCTTCCTTGAATTCCTTGGACTTTATATAGATACCTTTTTGGTACCATTCCTGCGCATATGTGGCGGAGTTATTGACCTCTTTGAGTGTGGAGCGAAACAAGAAGTGAAAAGACACTATCACCTCGGCCGTGTCGCGGTGCACCTGTTTCCAACCCTTTGCCTGTAGCACACTATCAACTGTCGGCATTATCCAGTTGTGCAAGGCCCTGCTGTCCATCAGCGGATGATCTTTGTTAGCGGTTCCGGCTTCTTCTGCCCAACTGTAGGAGTTGTATTTTGCCCACCATTCTGCCGGAGGTGGAGGCATGGTAGCCTCCACATAGAACAAGCGCTGACAAGACACGGCAACAAGCAGCAGGAGTAGTATGCCCCACCTGCGAACCATCAGGAGAAATACTTGAATCGAATGAATAGAATGGCATCGATCAGGAAATGGGCCATCATAGCGGCATAGATGCCTACGTATGCGAATAAATACCCCAGCCCACCGCTTACCACTACCATGAGCAAGCCATAAATACTCATCTTCCAATTGAATGGGTTGAGATACCCGTGAATGGCCACAAATAGTACAGCGGTAATCCAGATGCCCAGAAAAGGCTGAATACCGGCCCGAAACAGTATTTCTTCGCCCACTCCGGCTGCGAGGGAGAGAAAAAGAAGGTCGGGTAATTTGAGGTCGGCCTCACGAATCAGATCGGAGAAGAAGTCTTTGGAAGCCCGCAGAATGGGTGTCTCGATCAGCCAAAGCATATTACCAGCCGCGATAAGGCCGAAAAGGGTCCCTCGGTACAACTGGTACCAAAAATTATCGCCTGCCGTAAAGACGTCAACTACGGATTGCGCCTGAAAGACACCAATGACAAATAAGCCGAGGGCACCAAACCCAAACAGGGTGATGAGGCCGAGGATAAAAAATGTCTTTCTGTTGACTGGCATAGGGTTATAAAAAACCCCGGCTGGAAAGGGTTCACAGCCGGGGCATGGTATATAACTATGGGTTATTTACTGGTCATCGTTATTGTATTCACCGCGTCTACGGTAAGCGGCATGCCCTGTTGGGTCATTTTCATTTGCACGTTTTGGGTCAGGTTGGCCGATTTGGTCCACCCGGTAGCTCGATCTACTACGAGATCACCGGTAAAGTCGCCAGATACGTCATCAATCTGGGCAGCAGCGGCACCGGCATCTTCCCCTTCATAGGTGGCAATGTCGCCCATCAGCTTCAGCTTCACCTCGCTGTCGGTAATTTCTTCCACCGTATAGGTGGTCTTCATTACCATAGGCGCATTAGCCGTATTAACAATATCTTTTTCCCAGCTATCCCCAACGCCTACTGCGTCTTCAGGAAATACAGCGGTAGCTGCACCCATTTGATCGGCTGCATTCATTTGATCGCCCATGTTTTCCATACCGGCCATGCCTTCAAATAAACCTTCCATTCCAGCGCTTTCTACCACTTCTCCAAACTTGTTGAAGGTCATGGTCAGGTTTACTTCCATCAACTTGTCAAATACCGGCTTCATCATTTCACCCATCATGCCACTGGCACCAGATGTGTCGTCAGAGTCGTATTGCATGCTGCCCATAGGGGTTTCCATATTCATGGCCATGCGGTCATAGGTAGTTGACATGATGGATTGCTCATCGGAAACTTCATCAGCCGTCATGCTCATTTCCATGTTCATCACGGTGTTGGTGGTCATTCCCATTACTTTGCTCTCTGAGTTGACCTCCATGGCTACGGCATAGGTTTTGCCTTGCTCAGGACGCAGGCGCAGTTCTACTTTATCGCTGGCTGATTTTCCGCCTGAACAGGCGGTGATAAACAGGGCCGCTACTACGGTGAGGGCCAACCATTTGAATTGTTTCATTGCTGTGTTGTTTTGGTGTTTTATGCGCGTAAAAATAGCATATTCAGCGCGCTATTTCTGCTTTTCGTACCAGGCATCTACCCGATCCCGTGCATTTTGGCGGACATTGGCCCAAAACAGGTTGTAATCAGCCGCATGAAAGCGATTTAGCCATTTGGCCATACCGGGTAAATGGTCCTTGTGTATCCACACATAACCTTCATGGATCTGCGCATCGGCTGCCTGTGGATAGAGCTGGCGGTATTGGCGGCCTACAGCCCCCGCATTGGCCGAAAAAGGGGCATAAGCGGTGTCCGTACGCCAGTTGAGCGGATTTACACACAGTGGGCTACCCGGCATTTTGTCGTACTTACCTGTAGGCCCCTTGCCCCAGGCGTAGGTGTTCCACGTCACCAGGCAATGGGTTTGTGTCGCCTCCTGGCACAACGGCACAGTGGTGAGGTCGCCTTCCGGGATAGCCCAACCGACAGCATAGGCTGCCACTAGTTGCTCTTGCCATGCCGGCTGCTGTTTCAATAAGCGCTCCACCAACCAATACGTCATCAAGCCTCCCTGTGAATGCCCGGCCAGGATAAAAGGCCTGCCCTGATTCCAGTGCTGCATGTAGTAGCGAAATGCTTCCTCCACATCTGCATATGCAAGTTGCAGTGCATTGGCCTTGGCCGTACTATCGCCCCAAAACCCGTAATAAGTCATCTGCCGGTAATAGGGTACAAATACACGACCTGCGCCATTGAACAAGGAGGCTTGGTGCATCAGTGTCGATTCGTCCAGGGTTTCGCGCAGGTCCGTATCATCAATCGCGGCATTCCAGGACCGCTTCTTTTCATACAGTGTGGGATAGATAAAGAAGACATCCGCTCGCGCAGAATCCTGTCGGTCGTGAAAACGAGCCACCGGCACAGTATCGCAGGCATCCTGTTGGGTGGGCAGGCAAGCCCAATGGTCAGTATTCGCATAAAGAGGTGGCTCCGGCATGCGGGCACCAAAATCATGGTTGGGAATACGCCAACTGTAGCACGCCTGTAAGAGTACTAACGAAATAAAAATCAGCCCTCGGTGCATGGTACTAAGCTAATCGCTTTTAGGGATACGCATATTGTATCTTTGCGCCATGGCGCAAGAAAATAATCCTAAGCGGACGGAAATCAGTGCATTGGGTGAATTTGGACTGATTGACCACCTTACCAAGAATGTGCAGCTACGCAATCGATCCTCCATCAAAGGTATTGGCGATGATGCGGCAATTATTGAGGCTGGAGACGGACAAGTCAAGGTCCTTACACAGGATCTGCTGGTGGAGGGGGTGCATTTCGATTTGATGTATCACCCGCTGCAGCACTTGGGCTACAAGTCGGTGGTAGTAAATCTTTCCGATATCTATGCCATGAATGCGTGGCCGGAACAGATTACCGTTGGGCTCGGGGTATCTAATCGGTTTTCTGTAGAGGCCCTGGAGCAACTCTACGAAGGAATGTTGGCCGCTTGTGAGAAGTTTGGAGTCGACATGATTGGTGGAGATACCACTTCTTCGCAAGCAGGACTGATCATCAGCATAAGTGCTTTGGGTTATGCCAAAAAAGAAGACATCGTGTACCGCGATACAGCCCAAGTGGGAGATGTAATTGCAGTGAGTGGTGATCTGGGTGGGGCCTATATGGGCTTACAGATGCTGGAACGCGAGAAACAGGTGTATATGGAAAACCCTGAGGTGCAGCCTAACCTGGAGCACGAAACGTACATCGTTGGACGACAATTGCTGCCGCAGCCGCGCAGGGATATAATTGAGCTGCTGGAAGAGGTAAAGATCAAGCCCACCGCTATGATCGACATCTCCGATGGATTGTCTTCTGACCTCTTGCATATCTGCCACCGGTCGGGAGTTGGCTGCCGCATTTACGAAGAGCGGCTTCCTATTGCTGAGGAGACCCGCGAACGGGCCATGAAGTTCAAGATTGCCCCGGCTACCTGTGCCCTTAATGGAGGCGAAGACTATGAGCTGCTATTTACCTTGTCCGCAGAAGATGCCGATAAACTCAAAGGGGCACTAGACCTTACAATGATTGGCGAATGTACTAAGCCCAAAGATGGCTTCAAGTTCATCACACAGGGAGGACAAGTACATGAACTGGTAGCGCAAGGCTGGCAGCACACCTAAACAAAAACGCCCCGAGCAGAAAGCCCGGGGCGCACTTGTGTATCATAAAGCAATTATAAGGCGCCAAATAATTTGCGTACCCAACGATTCAGTCGATCGGATAGTAAATACATTACCGGCACGATGACCAGCGTAAGGAACGTGGCAAAGGTCAATCCAAAGATGATGGTCCAACTCATCGGCCCCCAG
This sequence comes from uncultured Bacteroidota bacterium, assembly GCA_913062655.1. Classification (GTDB taxonomy): domain Bacteria; phylum Bacteroidota; class Bacteroidia; order Chitinophagales; family S012-47; genus CAJXXO01. The sequence goes on from CAJXXO010000006.1 coordinate 16,231, forward strand.
AAAATAGCGCTATCACCTCCCATGTAAATATTTGGGTTAAAATCGGCCAGCAAACCATAGAAATCAATATTGATTCCTAAGGCCAATGGCACTAGTCCCAATATGGTAGTGATGGCAGTAAGAATAACCGGGCGGAAACGAGTCTTACCGGCTTCCACAATAGACTCTACCATTTCATTGAATGGTAGCACCTCATCACGGTCCATACCCATCTCTTCGCGATGCCGCTTCCGCAGCAGGTTGGTATAGTCGATCAGTACAATGGCATTGTTTACCACAATACCTGCCAGCGAAATGATACCGATACCGACCATCAGGATACTCATGTCCATTTGGAAAAGGGTAAATCCTATGAACACCCCGATCGTACTGAATACCACAGAAAAGAGAATGATGATCGGACTGATCACTGAATTAAACTGTGATACAATGATGAGAAAGATCAGGAATACAGCGATGACCATAGCTTGCATCAAAAAGGCGAGCGAGTCGTTCTGCTCCTCCTGCTCTCCGGTAAATTTCAGCGAATAGCCCTCCGGTAGCTCATAATCGGACAACAAGGCCTTGTATTTGGCCACGATCTCATTGGCATTTCCCTCTTCCGTTACATTGGAAAAGATGGTAATCACGCGATCCATATCCTTGCGCTTCACCGAACCAAAAGAAGAGCTGTTCTCGATATCCACTACTGCCGACACCGGCACCTGACTTATCCGGCCGGTAGACTGGTTGCGGAAGGTAATGCGCATGTTCAATAGAGAGGAGAGATCATACCGTTGGTCGTCTTCCAACCGCAGTTGAATAGGATAATCATCCTCACCTTCTTTGTACTTGGATATTTCTTTGCCAAATAAAGCAGTACGGAGTGTGGACCCGATGGAATAGGTGCTCACGCCATATCGTCTGGCAGCATCCCGGTCGATGTGCACGATCAGCTCCGGCTTGCCTAGTTCAAGGTCAGTCTTCAGTTGGTCTACCCCCGGCACATCCGCTTCCTCCAGGTATTCCTTCACATCGTTGGTGAGGGTGATTAATTTATCGTAGTCCTCTCCACTGATCTCAATATTGATTGGCGGACCTGTAGGTGGACCTGCATTGTCTTTTCCCACAGAAAGTGAAGCCACTTCCGGCACACCGGTGACAGCCCCCCGAATCACCTCCATCACTTCTGATGTAGATACATCCATGGAGTCGATGCGCTTTTCGTACTCATAGAAGGATACGGTGATACGGGCTTTATGCGGTGAACTGCCCTGCTGTGGGCCCGAGTTCGGATCCGCAGTACCCTCACCGACCTGGGCCAGCACAGATTCTACTATCGGACGGTAGGGGGCTACCGCCTCTGTAATCTTGCGCTCCAGTTTTTTGGTGATCTCATTGGTCCGTTCAATGTCGGTACCCAACGGCATTTCGATGAATACATTGACATAATTCGGTTCATTGTCCGGGAAAAAGGTTGTCTTCGGCATGTTGGCCTGGAAAACGCCCAGTGAGACAATGAGTAACAAAAAGGTACCCAGGAAAAACACACCCGGACGCCATTTGCCTAAAGCGAATCGAAGGGTTTTGGTGTATATCGACTCCAGGTAAACCAATATGCGCTCCTGAAAAACCTTGGCAGCCGGCTTGAAAAAGAATTCATTGATTATACCCAGCACGCCAAACAATACCAGTAGTGAGCCCAATGCTCTTCCTCCACCCTGCAAGAAAATGGCCAAGATCAAGCCAATGCCGATCATACCAAATAGGATACCCCAGAATCGCTTCGAGGTGGTACGCTTATCGAGATTTTCCAGCTTCAGAAACTTGGAAGTCAATACCGGATTGACCACCAGGCCTACAAATAAGGATGATGTCAATACGATAATCAAGGTGATGGGAAGGAATTTCATGAATTCCCCGATCAAGCTCTTCCAAAACACCAAAGGGAGAAAGGCCATCAGCGTAGTAGCGGTAGAGGTGATAATCGGTAGGGCCACTTCACCAACCCCTTGACGGGAGGCGAGTATTTTGCTTTTGCCCTGCGAATAAAGGCGATAGATATTCTCTACCACCACGATACCGTTATCCACCAGCAGTCCCAGGGCCAGGATCAGTGAAAACAGCACCATCATGTTCAATGTATTGCCGGTATAGTTGATGATAGCTATACCCAGGAGCATCGACAAGGGAATGGCCGTACCCACGATCATGGCGTTGCGTACCCCCAAAAAGAACAGGAGCACCAACACCACAAGAATTACACCGGAGATGATACTGTTCTCCAGGCTGGTTACGGTATTTTGGGTAAACTTGGATTGGTCGTTGGTGATGACTACATCAAGGCCGGCTGGCAAGAAATCCTCTTGTGCTTCTTCGATGATGTTGCGAATACCGGCAGCAGCATTGAGCAGGTTTTCCCCACTCTTCTTCTTTACGTCCAGGGTCACCACATTCTGCCCATTCAGGCGGGCAAAACTGGTCGGCTCCTCAGGACCAAAGCGCACACTGGCAATGTCGCGCAAGTAGACGATCTCCTGATTTTCGTTTTTGACAATGATATCCTCGATCTGCCGGTAATTGTCAAACTCCCCTACAATACGCAGGCTTCTTCGTTGCTCAGAATCGCCTTGTATGCTGAGGATGTCCCCTCCTGACATGGTGACATTTTCACCGGAAATAGCGTTTTCAATATCATTGAAGCTGATCTCCAGGGACTCCATTTTGTAGAGGTCGACACTAATTTCGACTTCTTTATCCACGAGTCCGCGAATGTCGGCACTAGACACTTCACCCAGCTCCTCAATCTTATCTTGCAGGTATTCGGCATACTCTTCCAGCTCATCGTTTCCGAAATCACCGAAGAGATTCACATTCATTACCGGAAACTCCGAAAAGTCAATCTCGAACACATTGGGATCAGCCGGGAGGTCGCCCGGAAGGTCAGATTTCGACTTGTCTACTGCATCTTTCACATCTGTCAGGGCCTCCTCCGTCTTGGTATCGTATTCAAACTCTACCACGATGGTGGAGTAATCCTGGATAGAAGTAGAGGACATTTTCTTGACCCCCTTCAATTGCTTCAGCTCCTTTTCTATGGGCCGTGTCACCAGGTTCTCCATATCCACGGGGGAGTTGCCGGGATAGGAAGTGCCCACATAAATGGTAGGCTGCACAATTTCCGGGAAGCTCTCCTTTGGCATGGTGGTGTAGGAGAACAGACCGGCCAGCAATATGATAAATATCAGTACAAATACAGAGGTACTATTATTGATAGCGAAGTTGGACAACCCAAACTCGCGTATACCTGTCTTTTTTTGCTTGTCGCTCATAATCAGCGGCTTTTAGGAGATGGTTATTCGGATACGACCGTTACCGGTTCGCCTTCCGAAAGATTACTGTGTCCTTCTACAATAATGGGCTGACCAGCTACCAAACCACTATCGATCAAGGTTTGCTCGGTACTGGTGAACCCTACTTCTACCTTTACCTTGTGGGCCACCACCGGATCTTCTGTTGTATCGATGGTGTACACATACTGTTGGCCCGATTGGGTGTGCAGGATACGCGTTGGCACCACTATGGCCTCTTTAACAATACGGTCATATGCTTTCACCTTGGCGAGCAGGTTCGGTTTCATCCACTCCTGTTTCTCCAGAATATCAACCACCATGGAAAAGGTACGATTGGCCGGGTTGATTACATTGCCGAAGGCCTTGATGATCCCTTTCGTTTCGCGATTGAGGGTAGGAAAGACGATGTCCACGGTATCACCTTGCTGAAAGCTACTCAGGTAGCGTTCACTCACATCGGCCATAATCTCTACATTTTGTACATCCACTACACGGGCTACAGGCATACCGGGCGAAATCATTTCCCCTTCGTTGACAAATACCCGGTCGACCTTTCCGTTAATCGGTGAGCGAACCTCGGTTTGCGCCAGCCGGCTGCGAGTTGTAGCGATCTGGCGCTCCAGCCGTTCTTTATTGTTTTTGGCATTCAGGTAATCGATCTCAGACCCGATCTCCTGGTTCCAAAGCCGTTCTTGCTTAGCAAATACTTTTTGGGCCAGATCATAGGCGGTCTGCAGTTCGGCCAGTGAATTGCGCAACACCTCATCATCTATTTTGGCCAGCAGTTGTCCTTTGGATACGTTCTGCCCTTCTTTTACGTGCACTTTCAGCACTCTGCCATTCGCCTCTGCGCTCACCTGTACATTCTGGTCGGATTCTACCACCCCTTGCAACTCCACGGCATGTTTGTAAAGCGTAGGCTGTACCTCTTGCACGCGCACTGGCTTGCGCTTGACCTCTTTGGGTCCTTCCACCTCTTCTATTTCTTGCTCCAGCGTCTTGATCTTACCTTTCAGTTCTGCCAACTCGGATTTGTACTCATCCAACTGTTTCTTCTTGCCCTCCAGGCTATCATCCTCTGCGCCACTACAGGCAGCGGCTACTACCAGTACAAGGGCAATTATCAGGCTATTCGTTGCTTTCATGTTTAGCTATTTAAGCGTTTCAGGTCGTGATTATCTTTCTAAGGCTTTTTCCAGGTCGGCTTTCGCTACCATTACCTGGTATAGTGTGTTGATGTAGTTGCTTTGGGTTTGGTACAGCGTAGTCTGTGCATTGTTGACCTCCAGGCTAGAACCCACACCCTCATTGTACTTGGTGACGGCCACATTGTAAATCTTTTCGGCTAGCTGAAGATTATCCTTTTGGTCGTTCATGCGCTCCAGAGCATCCTGGTAATTGTTTTGTGCTTGCATCAGCTCCAGTGAAATGGCATTGCGCAACCGCTCCTGCTGAATATCCAGTTGGCGGAGTTCAGCTTGCTGCTTCTGGATGCGGCCTGCCTTTTCACCACTGTCCCACAGGGGCACATTCAGGGTTACACCTAAAAAACCTGCCCCAAACCATTGACCAGAGTTGTAAAAGTTGAACTCTTCTCTAAAGGCTTGCGTCTCGATAGTACCGAAGAAGTAGAGGCTTGGAAAATACCCCGCGCGTATATTCTTGGTATTGATTTCACCCAATTCTTCCTGTAGGAGCAATACCTTGTAATCGCTACGAGCGCTGGGATCTATGGCAGCGGTGAGTAAGCTCTCCTCAGCCAACTGCATGTCATCCAATGTTTCAGACAAGGCAAACGGTTGCTGGATATCCATACCCATTTGAAACTTCAGCAGTGCCAGGGATAGTTTTACTTGTCGCTCAGCGCTCTCCAGTTGGCTTTCAATGTTGGTTTTCGTCAGTTGCACACGGTCTACCTCTATCGACTCAATAAAGCCGTTGTCGAAAAGCGCTTTCGTTTCCCGATACAAATCGTTTACGGTGTTGAGGTTGTCCTTCAATATCTGCACGTTCTTCTGTGCTACCTGAGCTGCATAGTAGGCTTTGGCTACCTGGTTTTTCGCTTCCACCTTGCTGCGGTCCAACTGCTTTTGGGTAAGATCTACAAATGCCGTTGCCGCCTTCAACCCTTGAAAAAACCGACCATCGAAAATCATTTGGTTGACATCGATAGCGGCCCGCATATTATTCTCTACCCCAAATCGTACATCGATAAACTGACCTGGCTGCCCGCCAAAAAATTCAGCCGGCACTACCTGTACCGGAATGGCCGGATAGTTGGTATAGCGCACAGATCCATTGACTTGCGGCAAACCAGAGGCGGTGGTGACCTTTACGTCTCTTCGTGCTTTGACCACATCCAGTTCGGCCGTTTGAATATCAACACTGTGCTGCAATGCATAGTCAATGGCTTGCTGCAGGGTAAAGCGTATGGTATCCTGAGCTGTCAGCGGTGCCGAGATCAAGATCAACAGGGTCAGTACTATTAGGTGATTAAGCCTCTTCATGGTCAAAGAATTTCTGGGATTCCAGGTAAGCTCTTCCTTCGGGAGTTATAATGCCAAGTAAATGATACTTTATAATCTCCGGCAAACATTGGGTGCGTTCCAGCCCATGCTCATGCAGCAGTTGAGCATCCGCGAACACCTCCATTTTATAGATATAAAACAGGGCAATAACATCAACATTCATATCAGGACGAAACAAACCTTCTTCAATGCCTTGCTGCAGGTTATCTCGGATGACACCCTTTACAAAGTCGTTCTTGTGCAGGTGAAAATGATGCCAACTGCTCGGATAGTACTTTTGGATGTCATAGAGAATAGAGGGGTTCATCTCCCGTATGAATTGGTAGTGGTGCTGATTGATCTGGAGATAAGCGTCAATCGCATTTTCCGCTCTTTCCAGAAGTCCTTCGATAATCTGTTGTGTACGATCCACATGATACTTCATCACATGCTCCACCAGATCATCCTTGTTGTCGAAATATTGATAAAGGGTCTTTTTACTATGACCTAGCTCACGTGCCAGATCATCCATGGTCACGCTCTTGATGCCATAGCGAAGAAACACCTGTTCTGCCTTATCAATTATGTCTTGCCTATTCGCCACAATGTTCAAATATGCCGCAAAATTACGCGCTTATCCCAGAGGAAACAATCAGAAGGCAAAATGTTTCCTCAGGTTAACAAATTATAACGTGGCGAAAAGGTCTTCTTTACAGATCTGACTTCAGTACCTTCCAGTAGCTGGCCCATTGAAAGATGAGTCCATAGCCAAGGCCAACGGCAGCATTAAGTACCGGCACGTGATCTTTCCCCAGTTGCAGCTCATTTTCAAATGCTTCTATACTCGGATACTCATTGAGATTGGTTAGTATTTTCACCGGAAAGTACAGGGTAAAATCTCCCGGCAAGGTATTCCGGATAATGGCCTCACCAAACACTGCGTACGTTAAGAAGAGAATTACCGTAAGTCCATTGCGCTTGAGCAAAAAGCTGAATAGCATAGCCAGGCTCATAAGCGTAAAGGCATGAATAAAATGCGCCACCACAAAATCTAGTCTGGCGGTAAATAGACTGAGGGAAACGACATTGCTATTGATCAACCCCATGATGACTCCTATTACAAATACCATAAGGGTAGATGCCAGGCTCAATAGAAGCACTACATAGGACTTAGATAAGATGATCTGTTTTCTTGAAAGGCCGTCTATAACTTGCTGCCGAAGTGTCCTGTAGCTGAATTCATTGGTCACCATGAAAATGACGGCAATGCACAGGTATAGGTTTAGAAACTTGGACAGAAAGGCCACATTCTGCCATACATAAGGAAAGCGGAACGCTTCTTTAGAGAACAGCTCGAACGGACCAAAGCTAAGCTCAGTAAAGCTGACAAAGATGAGTGATAAAAGCAACACATACCCACCCAGAATCACATTCATGGTCCGGTAACGGCTGTACTTTATCCATTCAATATAAAGGAGGTTACGCATGGTCGCCTGTTATTTCCAGGAATTGGTCTTCCAGTGTCTTCTTGCGCGGCACCAGTTGACTGAGAGTAAATCCCTTTTGGTGAAAAAATTGATTGACTTCTTCGCCCTGCATCGTGGTGGAAATCAACAACTGATTTTCAGCAGCTTCTAATAAAGAAATGTCACTTGTTGTGTCAATTAAGGCTCTCAAACCCTGGCTGTCAGAAGCAGCAACGAGATACCGGTAAACCGTTTCCGTTTGTCCGCCAAGTGCCCGGGTTTCTAACAATTGGCCCTGCTTCATTACTGCGACATGCGTACAAACCTTTTCTACCTCGTCTAAAAGGTGACTGGCCAGAATTACCGTTTTACCAGAAGCACCTAAAGATTTGATCAGGTCACGAATCTCAATGATTCCCTTTGGGTCCATGCCATTAGTAGGCTCATCAAGGACAATTACCTCTGGGTCGTTCAGCAAAGTGCTAGCAAGTGCCAGTCTTTGTTTCATACCCGTTGAATAGGTTTTGAATGCACTGTGCATGCGTGTGCCCAGGCCCACTAATGTTAGTGTCTCTTTAATCTTATCCCGGCCTTTGCCTTTTATGGCGGCAACAAGACGAAGATTATCAAACGCACTTAGATAACCATAGAAATTGGGTTGCTCTAGCAAAGCTCCGATCCTTCTTCTGGCTTCATGGGCTTGTAGCTCACCGAACCAGCTATATTGACCCTTATCAGGATTTGTAATACCAAGAATCATCCCCAACGTGGTACTTTTACCACTACCGTTAGGCCCTAGAATACCAAACACCGCACCTTTCGGTACCTGCAATACCAGATTGTCCACCGCCCGAATAGAGCCATACCGTTTCGACAATCCCTCTGTCTGCAAAACATATTCCACGCGTCCAGATTTTGGCCCAAATTAGCAGGATGGGCTCAATTGAAGAAAATCCACCATGTTAAAGTACTATAAAAATCCCGATGGTGTAGTAGCTGGTATTGACGAGGCGGGGCGGGGATGCTTAGCAGGACCAGTAGTAGCAGCAGCAGTTATGTTGCCTGAGGATCATGGACTACCTTCCCTGCAGGATTCAAAACAACTTACCGAAAGCCAAAGGGAAGCCGCCTATGAGGGGTTGATGGCAAGCAAATACCCCATAGGTATAGGCATTATACCACCACACATCATTGATGACATCAACATATTACAGGCTACCTATCTCGCCATGCACGAAGCTATTGACCAATTGCCTCAAAAGCCCGTGGAATTAATCATAGATGGGAATCGCTTCAAGCCTTATTTTGGTATTGTACACACTTGTGTGATTAAAGGAGATGCCACCTACAGCGCCATTGCTGCTGCATCCATCATAGCCAAAGTCACCAGAGACCGGTACATGATAAAACAACACGACAAATATCCCCAATACGATTGGTCCCAGAACAAGGGATACCCCACCAAGCGTCACAAATCAGCCATCAAACTCCACGGATTAACACCGCTGCATCGGAAATCTTTCCGAAGTGCATAAAAAAAGGGCGGCCCCGAAGGACAGCCCCTTTATCTCGTTGGTAAACTAATTTATTCTTCAGCAGGCGCTTCTTCCGGCATCTCATCCTGCTCGTCCATTGCCTTCTTCTTCTTCAAGAAGTCAATCTTCTGACGGCCAAACTTAATACCGAAGGTTACTTCATGAGAACCCCAGGTGTAAGGCTGAATTACATCCTCAGCATTACCGAAGTTGAAGTCATAGCTATAGCTAAACTGATAGCGATCCTGTACATTGAAACCAGTCATCAATGCCAGGAAGTTACCGTCACGATAACCAACACCAGCCATTAACTGATCTTCTAAGAAATAACCTCTCAGGTTGATGTCGTAAGAGAAGATTCCTCCTTCAGGTACATAACGCAGGAAAGCCATAGGCTCTAAGCCAACTTTGTCGCCTGCGAGGCTAAACTTGTAACCACCCATACCATAAATGTGCGTTGACAAGCTGTAGGCCTCATCATCTGTAATTTGGAATACCTGTGGTGCTGATAAACCTGCCCAGAAGCGCTCGCCATATAAATAAGCGCCAAAAGAAAGGTCACCAATCCAGTCGTTACCAAATATCGCAGGATCGTTAGGTACAAGTGGATTAGCCTGGCTCTCATCCAGGTCC
>CAJXXO010000007.1 GCA_913062655.1 uncultured Bacteroidota bacterium
CCACTGCCGGTAATTGCCGCCAATTCACCAGCCGATTGCTTTGCAGCCGTTTTTGAGGCCATTCGTATTGCTTTGCAGCACATGACACCTGTTGTATTCCTGAGTGATGGCTACATCGCCAATGGTGCCGAGCCCTGGAAGTTTCCTAAAGCCAAAGACCTCCCTACCATAGCGGTGCAGTTTGCCAAGGCTAAAGAGAATGGCGATCCGTTTATGCCCTACGCCCGCGATGAGAAATTGGTCCGCGAATGGGCGATACCGGGCACCAAGGGGCTGGAACACCGTGTCGGAGGGCTGGAAAAAGATGATGTGACGGGCAATGTGTCCTACGATCCAGATAACCACGAGAAAATGGTGAAAATCAGGGCCGAGAAGATCCAACGCATAGCCGATCATATTCCACCGCAAGAGATACATCAAGGTCCCGAAAAAGGAAAGGTATTGGTGCTGGGCTGGGGTAGTACGTACGGTGCCATTCGGTCAGCCGTATCGGATTTACTAGAAGAAGGCTACACGGATGTGGCGCATGCCCACTTGCGTTATCTCTTCCCCTTCCCGAAAAACCTCGGGGAAGTGTTGCATCAGTTTGATACCGTGCTGGTGCCAGAAATCAATAATGGACAATTGGTGCGACTTATCCGGGACCAATTCCTCATTCCGGCTGTACCCATCAACAAGATCAAGGGTACGCCATTTACCCGTACTGAGATGAAAGCGGCCATTTTGCCTTATCTAAACGATTAAGTTAGGAGTAAACCCATGAGCACAAACGATATTCCTACCCTTACGTCCAAAGACCTGCAAACCGACCAGGATGTGCGGTGGTGCCCAGGTTGTGGCGATTACAGCATACTGAAACAAGTGCAGAAGGTCCTGCCCGAATTGGGTATACCACGTGAAGAGATGGTTATCATATCAGGTATCGGCTGCTCTTCCCGCTTCCCATACTATATGAATACGTATGGTATGCACTCTATCCATGGACGTGCCACAGCGGTGGCCTCCGGGCTGAAGGCAGTACGACCAGAATTGAGCGTGTGGATCGTGACGGGAGACGGTGATGGCCTCTCTATAGGAGGCAACCATTTAACACACCTGCTCCGCAGAAACTTCGATGTGCAAATTCTACTCTTCAATAATGAGATTTACGGCCTGACCAAAGGACAATATTCTCCTACATCAGAGCTGAATAAAGTGACCAAGTCCACGCCCTTAGGGTCTGTCGATCACCCCTTCAATCCGCCAGCACTTGCCATGGGTGCCGATGCCACATTTGTAGCACGGTCAGTAGACCGGGACCCCAAACACCTGCAAGAGATGCTCAAGCGTTCGCACGCTCACAAAGGAGCTTCCTTCCTGGAGATCTATCAAAACTGTAACATCTTTAATGATGGAGCCTTTGCCCTCTTCACCGATAAAGGGACCCGGGACGACAATATCATCATGCTAGAACAAGGCAAACCGCTTGTATTTGGCGCTGATAACAGTAAGGGTATCATCCTGGATGGCATGCATCCACGCGTGGTGAGTCTGAGCGAAGTCAGCGAAAATGATCTTTGGATTCACGATGAAAAGGACATTACCAAGGCCTTGATATTGACCCGTTTCTTCAATGACATCAGCCATGGGTTGGACCTCCCACGCCCATTCGGTGTGTTCTATGAAGTACCCCGATTGGCCTATGAAGTCGCCTTGAATGAGCAAGTTGGCTCAGCCATGGAGCGTTTTGGGCCCGGTGATCTGGATAAGTTGATTGCCGGCAACAAAACCTGGACTGTTGATTAAGGAGCGAGTCGCTGGTTTTCCCATCGACCTTGATCATCTAACCGGTATTCTATCCGATCGTGTAGGCGATTGGGGCGCCCTTGCCAGAATTCTATCCGGTCTATTTCAACTCTATATCCACCCCAATGTGGTGGGCGTTCGATCGATTCCGGAGTAAATTCCTGCTCAAATTGTTTTACCCGATCTTCCAAATAAGCCCGATCCGGTATAATGCTGCTCTGTGGCGATACCCAAGCTCCAATCTGATGGCCGTAGGGCCGCTCATGGAAGTATTGGTCACTCACCTCAGCCGGCACCTTATAGGCCTTACCTTGAATATGCACCTGTCTTTCGAGCGCCTCCCAGAAAAAAGTGAGTGAAACCTGGTTGTGATACGCTATAGCCTTTGCCTTACGGCTATTATAATTTGTATAAAATATAAACCCGGCTTCGTCAAACGATTTTAATAAAACGACCCTGCTTGATAGGCGACCCTCTTCGTCAATGGTGCCCAGCATCATGGCATTAGGTTCAATACCCTCAATATTTGTAGCTTCCTCGAACCATCGTTGAAATTGAACAATCGGATTATCCGCCACTTCCTTATCGTCCAGACGGTGTCGATTGTACGTCTGTCTAAGATGATGTAAATTTCCTTCTTCCATTGTGTAAAAGTATAGCTATGAAATATGAGATTTCAGAAAAAGATAGATATTTTTGAATCGATCCTTCCTAAAAATGCTGATCGTGCATTGGCCGATCATACTCACAAATACCCCGGTATAGTTAAATACCCCAACATTTTAGTGTATTTGCAGTTTAGTATTTGCTAAACATAGAAAATTGGCTAATATTTGTTCAACACTAATATTTAGGGGGAATAAATCTATACGATGAAAACAAAACTCAATCTTACCGGAAAAACGCCTAAGAAATGGCTTAAGGCCGTAATGAGTGATTTTGACAACTTCCTTTTGGAAGCCTGTGACAGCCAGCGAAAGAATGCCTCGATGGCTTTAATGTTTGTGGCGAAATATCCACAGTACAGCAAAGTAGTAGGCGACTGGTTGGAAATTGCACAAAACGAATTGAAACAATTTCGCGAGATCTATCGTGAAGTTGAAAACCGCGACCTCAAGCTAGGCAGAGAGATCAGCAAGGACTTGTACATCAATCGTGTGGTGATGCATTGCCGCAATGGTCGAAAAGAGCGGTTTGTCGATCGTATGATTGTTGCCGGTCTGATCTTACTACGTGGTGCAGAGCGCTACCGTATGGTAGCTGCCGAAATTGATGATAAGAATCTGCAAGATGTATTTAATACCATAGCCAATGAAGACACTGAATTGGCCAATCGATACATTGATATGGTATCTAAGTATTACGACAAACAAGAGGTGGCCGAACGCATGAAAGTATTACAAGCAGGCGAAGCCGAGGTAATGCGAGGCATGGAAACAAGAGCGGCCCTACACTAATAGGGCATTTTGTTTAAGATATAGGGGGCATTGTCGAATCGGCATTGCCCTTTTTTTCTATCTTATTCTTTCTAAGCTTGCGATTTTCTCGCTTCAGTTTTTGTACCTGCAGTAGCATTAGCACGTAAATGAGCAAGGCCCCTGCCAGAAAATTTAGGGCAAGTAATAGAATCAGCGAAGCTTCTACCTTCCACATGAGAAAGTGCAGGGTTACCATTTGCGTATTTTGCAAGGTGATGACGATGGCCACGATAGCAATCAGTAATGCAATGATCAGATTAGCACTGATACGCTGAGAAGATTTTCCCGTTGACATAACCGTTATTTTACTCTCTCAATTTACTGAATTTCGGTGGCACCGTTAAAAGTGGTGAAGAAGGCTACCCCGAGATTGGTCATACCGTATATTTACGTGTATGCGCTGTCTCCTCCTTTTTCTGCTCCTTAGTTGTAGCGTAGTTGTCAGTGGTCAATCCTCAGAATCACTGATAGCCGTTAGTGGTGTGGTATATGAAGAGCGGACAGTACGGACCATCCCTTACGCTACCGTACAGATTGCGGGCACTGCGGAGGGCACCATATCTGCGGCCAATGGGTTTTTTTCCATAGTGGCTGCCAAGGGAGATACCTTACGGCTTAGCTCGGTGGGCTACCAGCCGGTATTGCTCCCTATACCCGACACCTTGCAGGTTTCTCGGATCACGCTAATGGTACCCATGCAGATTGATACCATAATGCTGGAAGAGGCAGTCGTGTATCCGTGGCCATCCAGGGAGCAATTTAGAGAAGCTTTTTTAGCACTGGAGACCCGGGATATCAATGAACTGCAAATGATGCCCATCCCCGGTATTCGAAAAATTGAAAACCCGGTACCCATTCAGCCGCACCCGTTTTGGAATCCGGCTAGCTTTTTTTACGAGGAGCTATTCCTGAAAACACTGGACCGGTTACCCAAAAAGAACAAAGCAAAGACCCTACCGAAATGGGAGTAAAAACTAGTTCTCCTCGCCAAACTTTTCCTTGTACATTTCCTGTAAAGCATACCACTCATCGCGTAATCGTGCGGCCTCCATGTAGTCCATCTTTTTGGCCGCCTTTTGCATCGCTGCCTTGGTTCGCTCTATTGCCTTATTCAGTTGATCCACAGACATATATTGCACTACCGGATCAGCGGCTATGCTCGCCTCTTCCGGTTCCACATAGGCTTTCTCTTGCTTCGCTTGTTGCCTGATGTCCAATACGGAAGATTGTTTGTAAATCTGTTCACGGGTCTTCTTCACTGTAGTTGGGGTAATACCGTGCTGCTCGTTATACGCCAACTGCTTCTCCCTTCTGCGATTTGTCTCATCAATAGTCTTCTGCATACTGTCGGTGACCGTGTCTGCATACATAATCACCAACCCATTCACATTTCTTGCCGCCCGTCCGGCTATCTGTGTCAGGGAGCGCTCAGAACGCAAAAATCCTTCTTTGTCGGCATCCATGATGGCAACGAGTGATACCTCGGGTAGATCGAGTCCTTCGCGCAGCAGGTTAACGCCTACTACCACATCGTACTTGCCCAGCCGCAGATCGCGTAAAATCTCAACGCGCTCCAGGGTATCCACTTCAGAGTGGATGTAAGTAGAACGAATGGACAAATTGCGTAAATATTTATCCAGCTCCTCTGCCATTCGCTTGGTCAGGGTGGTAATGAGCACCCGCTCTTCCGCCTTGATGCGCTCATCAACCTCTTCCAATAGATCATCTATTTGATTTTGGCTGGGTCGCACTTCGATGACGGGGTCCAGCAAGCCTGTTGGTCGGACAATCTGTTCAACAAACACACCTTCGGTCTGGCCCAATTCGTACTCCGCAGGAGTAGCACTTACATATACTACCTGGTTGACCAACGTCTCAAATTCATGAAAATTCAGGGGCCGATTATCCATAGCGGAAGGCAACCGAAAACCGTATTCCACCAAGTTGCTTTTCCGGGCCCGGTCACCTCCATACATGCCTGATATCTGCGGTATGGTTACGTGGCTCTCATCAATTACCATCAGATAGTCGTCCGGAAAATAGTCCAACAAGCAGAAGGGGCGATCACCCGGTTTTCTCCGATCCAGAAAGCGGGAATAGTTTTCAATGCCCGAAGTGTACCCCAGTTCTCTGATCATCTCGAGGTCGAAGTTTACCCGCTCTTCCAGCCGTTTGGCTTCCTGAAACTTACCAATGGACTCAAAATACGCCACCTGCTCTTTCATTTCATCCTGGATCTCCCAGATGATATCCTTCAATTGATCTTTAGGAGAGAGGTAAATGTTGGCAGGAAAAATCGCCAGGTTATCGATAGGCTCAATGGTGCGGCCAGACTCTGGCTCAAAAGCATCGATCGACTCCACCTCATCACCAAAAAAAGTGAGTCGGTAAGCGATGTCAGCATAGGCCGGGTAGATATCTACCGTATCGCCTTGCACCCGAAAGGTACCGCGCCTGAAATCATTGACGGTACGGGAATACAGGCTGCTGACGAACTCAAATAGTAGCGCATCCATGTCTATCACATCGCCCGGACGCAGGCGAATGATGCGTTCCTTAAATTCAGCCGGGTTACCCATACCATAGATACAAGATACAGAAGCCACCACCAGCACATCCCTGCGCCCGGACAACAAGCTAGAGGTGGCCTTTAGCCGCAACTTTTCCACCTCGTCATTAATAGAGAGGTCCTTTTCGATAAACGTATCGGACACCGGAATGTAGGCTTCCGGTTGATAGTAGTCGTAATAACTGACGAAGTACTCTACCGCATTGTCGGGAAAAAACTGCTTGAACTCGCCATACAATTGCGCCACCAGTGTTTTGTTATGGCTAATGACAATTGTCGGCTTTTGTACCCGCTCCACAAGGTTGGCAATGGTAAAGGTCTTACCTGAGCCGGTAACGCCTAACAAGACCTGTGCCTGATCACCTCGCTCAATGCCCTCTTCCAACTGCCGAATCGCTTCTGGTTGGTCGCCTGTAGGTACGTAATCAGATACGATGTTGAAATCCATAATCGTGTAAAAATACACTTTCAGCAGACCCTTTGTTCCCCTTTATACAACAATGGGTTGCCCTTTCGTTTTAGTTTTGTGTATGCCTTGCATTACGTAGCTTTGCCGGCTATCAATGGCGCTTGAAAAGAAAACGGGACGTATGGAGTTGAAAGATATCATGTCAATCTCAGGAATGAGTGGGTTATTCCGCATGGAAGCCCAACGCGACAACGGCATTATTGTGACCCCGCTGGGGGGCGGACAGCGGAAGTTTATCCCTGCCCGGCAGCACCTTTTCACCCCACTGGAAAACATCACCATCTACTCGGACAGTGAAGACGGCATGGCATTAGACCAGGTATTTCTACGAATGAAAGAAAAAGCCGGTGAAGTGCCCCCTGTCGCGGCCAAATCTGATAACAATACCCTTCATGATTACTTCGAGGAAGTCGTACCCGAGTATGATGAAGACCGTGTGTATGCCTCTGATATTAAGAAGATTATCAAGTGGTTTCACGCCCTGGATGCCGCTGGGCTGGTCGTACCTGCAGAAGATGATTCATCGGAGGCTGCGGCAGACGAGGAAGAGTAAATTACTTTCGCCCAAAATCGGCCGGTATTTCACCCCAATTTTTTGTATCCCACTTCAAAATGCGGGTAGCGTAACTATTCTCTTTTAGCCAGTGCTCCGCCCGATGAATAAGATGCCACAGCTCTGCGGTTTGCGGTGTTCGATCCAGCTTTGTTTTGGCTTTCTTATTGCGCACCCACGCCATCGCTGTGCCGCTATCTGTGTAGATGGGTCGTGTATCCTTTAGCTTTTTGAGTAGCGCCAGGCCATGAACGATAGCTAAAAATTCACCGATATTGTTGGTGCCCAAGGGAAAAGGCCCTTTATGAAAAATCTGCTGCCCATTGGATACATCCACCCCACGGTATTCCATCTTACCCGGATTGCCACTGCAGGCGGCATCTACAGCAAGGCTCATGCGGATAAAGTCACCGGACCGCGGCACGTGACTTTTCGGTTTTTTATCCGGTCGCACATAGCCCTCCTCCCAGGCCTTTTCCGCCTCCACTACACTCGTAAATGATTTGTATTTGGCGCCTGGGTAACCATCGATCTGCTCTTTGCAGGCATTCCAGGAATCATAAATACCAGGCGTGTGGCCTTCCCACACCACATAATACTTGGGCTTGCGTCTCGTCATTAGAGCACAAATTTGCGAATAATGCGGAAGCCTACCCGAAACTCTCCCGACAGCCACTCCCGATCGGTATAGGGCAAGAAGTCATTCTCCAGCAAGCCCGGGTTATTACTCAGCGATACTGAGAAGATGTGGCCCCCACCCGTTTCGTACTCAAAGCCAATCGATAGCGGGGGCTGGTAATTGTCATCGTCCACTTGTGCGCCTGCCAAAGGGTGAAAGTAGTCGGCCAACAATGCAAAGCCCTCTTTCAGCACGACCCGACCGCCTACACCCAAGTGGAAGGAGGTGTTCTCGTCATCAAATGCCACAAAGTTGCGATGCAGCACCGTAGGCAAGAGTGCCAGTGAAGCCCGTTCGCCAAACTTTCTGGCGATAATTGCCTGTCCGAGGTAGGAAAATCGATGCTGAAATTCGGGAAAGCTGGAGACTGCCGTACTGTCGCCAGTAGCGGGCATGGTGGAAACAACTGTATTGGCCAGCAGTGTAACACTGACCGGCATTGCACCAGGAGTCTGCCAGAGCAACCGGTATTTCACGAACGCTTCCATCAGTCGCTGAGCAGCACCAGCTCCTTTATTGCGACCAATGCCTACCATCAGCCGGTCGGTAATGCCATATTCAAAACCAATTCGAATATCTGAAGCTTCCTCCACTCCATAGAAGGTCTCCCAACCTCCATTACTGCCCGCTATATCTCCAAAGCGGTGGCCCACCCTGAATTCCAGTATACCCTTTTTAAGGGTTTCATTACTGTGACTGTTGAGGATACGTGTATCAGAAAAAGTATACTTTACCGGCTGAGCCAGTGCAGCCATACTTAAGGACAGGAGAAAAAGAAAGGTGAGTAGTCGCATAACAGTACATTAAAAAAGCCGATCCTGAAAGAACCGGCTTACAATATCTGAAAAAGTACGCTTACCAACCTACAACTTTATGTACCTGTTGCTGGTCTCCACTGGTGAGACGTACCAAATACATACCCGCTGCTTGCGGTAAGGCCAAACTAATTTGCGTTTGACCTTGCAACGCACTGATTTCCTCGGCCATGACTCGTTGACCATTAACGGCAAATACTTCTATCTGCATACCTGTAGCGCTATGCCCGTGTAACGACAAGGTCAGGGTTTGTTGTTGCAGTTGAAGACTTTGAACGTCCCAGGTAGTAAGCGCTGGAGCAATACCGGTGGGTTGACCCTCCGGAATGATGAGCTCATCATACAAGATGTTGTCACCGCTGGTGGTGCCATTAGCGTTGCTGGCATTGATCGCAACATACACGCCAACATCTCCTGTGCCGGCCGCAGGTGCGGTCCAATCGAAGGTCCAGGATTTACTGTTATTGCCACTTGTGCCTGAAGTGGTATGCGTGATGTAGCCTGCCACCTGTGTAAGGCGGGTTTCACCGTCTCTGGTAGCAACTGAGCCGGCTATGTCGCCCGTAGGCGTTTGCACGCTCGCCTGGAAGCCCCATCTTGTAGAAGACTCGGACGTGCCCACTTCCACCACATAGGTTTCGCCCGGGGTGTATCCCCCTGCCGGCAGACCTTGCACGGTGATCATGTCATCTTTGGCCGTAGCCGGTCCATTGTGGCAACCTGAAGTAGCACAGGTACGACCATTCTCAGCGGGGGCTGAGGCATAACCGTTGCCAGCAGCATTATTGGTAGGTGCACCAGACGAATTAGTGGTAGCCTGCTGACTTACCCCAAATAGTAACCCACCGGTGACAAGCAGTGCGGTAACAAAGCGTAAACGTTTCATTGACATAGCAATAGGTTTTAGGTGGTAAAGTAAGATGCAATATAGGTATGCCGCATCATTACTTTGTTAAAAGTGTGTCAGTTTACTTACGAGGTATACGCTTCCAGTATCTGATTGGTGTGGTCCTTGGTCTTCACTTTTTCAAAAATCTTCTCCACCTTACCCTCTTCATCGATAACAAATGTAACCCTATGGGTACCCTCATACTCACGGCCCATAAATTTTTTCTTACCCCACACACCGTATGCGTTGACCACTTTTTTGTCGGCATCAGACACTAGCGGAAACGGCAGATCATACTTCCCGATGAACTTCTGGTGCGATTTCTCTGAATCGATACTCACGCCCAAGATGGCGAAACCCTGCTCTTGCAGTGCTTCATAATTGTCACGTAAGTTGCAGGCCTCGGCTGTGCAACCCGGGGTATCATCTTTGGGGTAGAAGTAAAGAATGACCTTTTTGCCCTTGTAATCTGACAGGTTAACCGGTTTTCCATCCTGGTCTACAGCGTCAATCGCTGGGGCTTGGTCCCCTACTTGTAGATGCGTCATGATATTTTCTATTTTATGGGTTGTTCAACAATCGTAAGGTTATCACATCCATCTGAAACCTCTAATCTAAATATTTGTTCGGCCTCCGCCTTGCCTGGTTGCGGTAAGCGGCCTGTTAACAAAGCCCTTTTGGCATCATAGGCGAGCTTAATCCACTGTCCATTCACCGTGGCCCTGTAGGCAGCTATCCCTCTACCAGCATCTCGAATACGGAAAGCCACCCGTTGCCCAGCCTTTAGCTCGCGCAAGACAGATACAACAGGAGGAATGGTATCATACCCGACCCGATACACACCAAAATAAGGACTGTTGGCATGCAACCAATCGCCTTTCCAAAAACTTTGTTGCCAATAGTCAACCCCTTCTCGCTTTACAATCACCACGGCTTTATTCCGTAATCGTTCTGGCACGTGAGCCGCTTGCAGGGCTACATCTATACCATAATGGAGCGGTACACAGTCCTCCCCTACAGCATAAACGGGTGGTGACGTGGATTGCTGCCACACACTTACCTGAAGGGTATCATAAAGCGACCAGGCCGGTAAAGTGCAGGTGAATAGGCTGTCTGCATACCGGTGGGTGTGTTGTGGCGCCCATGCTTCTCCGGCACCGATACGGGTATTGGCTGTAGTACCGGTATACTTGATCCGAAAAGCCAATGCGCGGCTGTTGCCCATTGGGTCTGCTACGGTAAAGTGAACCGGAACAGCCTTTCCGGGGGACAAATGCAGCCAACCATTATTGCGCATACTGTCATACACTGATAAAAAGTTACCCGGCTGTTGATAGCAAGTGTGGATGCGTCTTCGGCTTTGTCGCTGGTAGCAATAGTCAATGTGGCTGTTGATGTAGCGACTTTCGTGAAAAGGGACGGCATCCATGGTAAAGCTATAGTGTATAGTATCGTCCACGTGCATTTGCAAACGATAGATACCGTTGCGATTGTTGGCCCCATTGGCCCGATCGTAGGTGTAGAGTCCGAAGGCGACTCGTGGCGCGGTGACCAGTAAGGTATCCGAGGTGTGCCGTATGCGATACGCTGCCCCTGCCGGCTCTACTGCCATAATCTTTCGGGTAGGGCGCAAGGCCCCTGCTGCTTTTTCGTAAACATACAAGGTCTGTAGTACCGGTGGTCGATCGTCCCGAACCGGGAAGCCGAATAGCAGGGGGTGGAGGGGCACCTCACTTTCTGTATCCCGCACCTCAAAATGCAAATGTGGCCCTCCAGAGCTGCCACTATTACCACTTTCACCAATGAATTGTCCTTGTGCTACCGGCAGTCTACCCGGTTCAGGATAGACATCAATAGCGTAGGACTCCATCTGCTGCTGTAGTTGTTCAACATACTGCTCCAACTCAGGATAGAAAGAACGTAAGTGGCCATAAACGGTGGTATAGCCGTTGGGGTGATCGATATATACCGCCAGGCCATAGCCTACCGGAGAGACCTTTACCCGGGACACATAGCCCTCAGCGGCAGCCCGCACCGAAAGCCCTTCACGCCCTTGGGTTTTGAAATCTACACCAGCATGAAAGTGATTGTGTCGCAGTTCGCCAAAGGTACCCGAAAGAATAAGCGGAATATCCAACGGAGATTGAAACACATCTTGGGGATAGTGCTGTGCCCGCCCCACTAGCGACACCACCATCATCAGCCAAAAGCACAGGCGCATACTAGAAATTGGGTTTGAGTTGAGATTTGCTGTAGAAGTCATTGATGTACTGTACCACCTCCTCAGGCTCGTCCAGTACAGCCATCAGCTCCAGATCTTCCGGACTGATTTTCCCGGTGGCCAGCAAGGTATTTTCTATCCAGTCCCACAAGCCGGACCAGAACTGCTGGCCCACGAGTATGACCGGGATCCGGGAAATCTTCCGTGTTTGGATCAGGGTGATGGTTTCAAACATTTCATCCAGTGTACCAAACCCACCAGGCAGCAGTACGATACCCTGGGCATACTTTAGAAACATCACCTTGCGTACAAAGAAATACCGAAAACTAAAGAGTTTGTCCGGGTCGATATAGCCATTGAAACCCTGCTCGTGTGGCAGGTCAATATTGAGCCCTAC
This sequence comes from uncultured Bacteroidota bacterium, assembly GCA_913062655.1. Taxonomy (GTDB): domain Bacteria; phylum Bacteroidota; class Bacteroidia; order Chitinophagales; family S012-47; genus CAJXXO01. The sequence continues at coordinate 11,856 of CAJXXO010000007.1, forward strand.
ACTGGCGCCATTGGCCAACCGGGCACCCAGGTTACCCGCTTCCATAATGCCTGGCCCACCTCCGGTGATGATTCCAAACCCTTCTTCTGCCAGCAGGTTGGCCACTTTTGTAGCCAGCTTATACTCAGGGTCTTCCGGCTTAGTGCGTGCAGAACCAAATATAGAGATACACGGCCCTATCTCTGCCAGCCTATCGAAGCCATCCGTAAATTCGGACATGATCTTGAACATCCGCCAGGAGGACTCCGCTTGAATTTGTGTCCAGGGTTTTGCTTTATGCGGCTTATGACCGCTTTCAGGTTGCTTATTCATGGGTTGTCTTTTGGGGGTTGGAGATAAGCCACAGACCAAGAAAGGTCAAGGCACCATTCAGGCCCAGCATTTCATAGCCAAACTGATAATCGCCCAGTAGGAGCGCTTGGTTATCCTTCAGCAGATAGCACAGTACGGGGGCTGCAATACAAACGATCGGCACCCAGCGATCTTGCACCATACGCTTGGTAAAAATACCGAAGGTAAACAGCCCCAGCAATGGCCCATAGGTGTAAGTAGCGGCTGTAAAAATACGGCCGATCACCGCTTGATTGCCCCAGGCCTCCATGAGCAGGATTAACAACAGCAACACAAGGCTGATGGCCACATGGACACCAATACGCACATACTGGGGAAGTGATGTCGGACTATATCCTAAAAAATCGATACAAAAGGAAGTGGTAAGGGCAGTAAGGGCAGAGTCCGCACTGGAATAAGCGGCTGCGATCAAGCCGATCAGAAAAATGATACCTACTATGGCCGGCAACTGTCGCAGTGCGATCATTGGAAACAGGTAATCCGTCTGTACGCCCCTACTCCCATCTTCCCGGGTATAAGTGAGGTCCGTTTGGGTGGATGCCCCCATTTGATCAATGGCCTCTACCGGCATGGTACCTGTAGCACTGAATTTAGCCATGGCATCGGGCCCCATTTGAAGAGAAATGGTATACAATAGCAGCAATACCCCCATGGAAAGGAAGAAAATATTGACGGTGGGAAATAGAATCGCTTGCCAGCGTATGTTTTTCTGTGCCTCGGGCAGTGACCGGCAACTCAGGTTCTTCTGCATCATATCCTGATCGAGGCCGGTCATGGTAGCAGCTACCAGCGCCCCTCCGATAAAGTGCTTAGGGAAAAAGGTAGGATCCTGCCAGTTCCAGTTAAAAATCTCTGCATAACCACTGGAAGCGACCATTTTGGCCATACCCCATACACCGGTATCCAACTCTTTACCAATAAGGATAATGGTAAGGAAGGTGGCGATAAGCATAAGTCCTGTCTGCAAGGTGTCCGTAAATACAATCGTGCGGATACCACCGCGAAAGGTATAGACCCAGATCAAGGCCAAAGTGAGGGTAACCGTAAACCAGAAGGGCACACCCAATTCATCGAAGACGAAGAGTTGTAAAACGCCTGCCACCAGAAAGAGGCGAAAGGCAGCCCCCAGGGTCCGGCTTAGCAGAAAGTAAAAGGCCCCGGTTTTGTAGGCATAATGACCGAGTCGTTGCTCCAGATAGGTATAGATCGAAGTGAGCTCCAAGCGGTAGTAGATGGGTAGCAATACTTGTGCTATCAGCAAGTAACCGATTATGTAGCCCAACACCATTTGATAATAGTGCCAATGCGTGGTGCCCACCCAGCCTGGCACGGAGATAAAAGTAACTCCACTCAAGGAAGCCCCAACCATACCAAAGGCCACCAGAAACCAATGCGACTGCCGATTGCCTTGAAAAAAAGTTTGGTTGGTGGCTTTTCTGCTTGTGATCAAGGATATCACCAACAGTAAGGTAAAATACCCTATCAGCACCCACAAAATGGTCGATCCAGACATAGCGACAAAAAAAGGAAAAAAAGGCGTAACCCCCTTATGCTAAAAAGGCGCTACCGTGTGGAAGCGCCCTTTTATAACCAAAAACCAGAGACTAATCGTATAAATATTTTCTTTTAGAACTTACCTGGACAACCGTATTGTACGCCCCGGAAGCGACCACCTAATTTGCCCAGTTTAATGGATAGGGTCATACCCATAAAAGCGTAATAGTCTTGTACGTCAGGGTTACCACGAATCGAACCCTCACTGCGAGCCGGAGGATCACTCATAATTTCACCACTGCGGTCCATCATACGCACGGCTAGTTGCCCATTCTCATTGGCCAGAATACCTCGATCAACATAGGTAGTAGACACATCGTCAAGGTAATCTGTAAAAGTTCTGCGCAGGCCTGCTTCCACACCAAGGGTTACCTTCTCTGCAAATTGCACCTTTACCCCGGCACCAAATGGTATGCTTACCTGCCACAGGCTGTAGGGTCTGCGCTCAGGATAAGCTGCAGTACCCTGGCCTTCTGTCCCTAAGGGCTGCAAGTCTACCCACGTGCCATTGTACAAGGCTTGTGGGTTGTGATGGAATACAGCTATCCCGGCAAACAGGTAAGGTGAAAAAGGCATATACTTATCGAGGCCTAATAGGTTGTATTCTCCCGTCACACCAAATTCATACACATTGGAGCGAAAACTCAAATTGCGGGCTACAAGATCTGGCGAAGTGTGATTAGCATCATCGCCCGACAGACGTCCATAGGTAATCGCACCTCGTAAGGCAAAGTGGCTATTGAAGTTGTAACGACCGAAAACGCCAAAGGACTCATTCAGTTGTTCAGCGGTAATCCTGGAAGGGGTCATTTCTCCATTGTAGTGGGCCACGCCACCGAAAACTCCTAATTCAAAGTTTTGGGCTTGTGAGGCTAGCGGTAGGCCAATAATGCAGAGTAAGGCCAACAGGGCAGTACGGATCATAGCAGTTTAGTTTTCGATTATGTGCCTCTCTTACGGAGCTATCGCAAGGGGGTTTCATTGAGGCTATGATTTTCTTTCAATTTTTACGAGTCGCGAATGTATATCTCACGGCCGCTGGAAACTGCTATATTCGGTTAGTGCATAAAAAAACCCGGTCGAGTGACCGGGTGTAATCGTTATATTGGTTTGCTGTGTATACGTTTTCAGAAGCCGTAATCGCAGCCTTCTTTGTTCTTACCGCCACCAATGGGCATACCTAAGGTGTACGTTAAGGATACCCCGGCAGATACAAACCAGTCATTATTGTCTGGATTGCCGCGTGGGTCGTCATTGGTATAGTCAACCGGCAAGCCACCGAGGTACTCACCGGAGCGATTGGACAGGCGGTAAGCCAAGTCCCCTTCCTCTAAAATCAATACATTCGGGTCCACATAGGTTTGGCTGACATCATCCAGATAGTCGGTAAGTGTATAGCGCATGCTTGCCTCTATGCCAAGTGTTAAACCACTGCCGAGGCCAAATTTGAAGCCGGCACCAAAAGGGAAGACCACCTGGTAACGGGAATAGGGATCACGATCGGGAAAGGCTGAAGTGCCCTGTCCCTCAGTTCTGAATTCCACCAAGTTGTACCATGCGCCTTCGTACAATGCACGAGGATTGTGATAAATACCGGCTACTCCACCAAAAATGTATGGTGAAAATACATCGCCCATCTCCACATCATAACCGATGAGATTAATCTCGGCAATAGCCGCCATTTCAACTATTTGCGATTTGAAGCTCAAATTGCGGACCCGAAGCGGATCATCATCCGGCCGGTTGGCATCATCGCCAGAAATAGTTAAAGCAGACAATCCAAAGCGGAAAGTGACAAATGGGTTGGGAGATAATTTCAACAAACCGCCTACTGCGGCATGGGTTTCGCTGACATTGATAGCATCATCACTCAGATCCCCCATATAGTTAGAAACACCGCCCCACAAGCCAATGGCTGTTGACTGCCCATGTGCCACCAGGGCAAACGCAGACAAGACAACGGTTACAACAAGCTTTCTCATACGATCTCTCTTTTTCAGGGCGTTAAAAATACACAAAACAATGGGTTTCAGTACGCCTCCGCACCGATGAATTCCGCAGTTTTGTACCGCAAGACATCGTATGAACCGAAAAAAAACCTATCTATTGCTTATCGGCCTATTGCTAGGGTGGCTCGGGTTACACCGATTGTACCTGGGGCACTATGGCCGTACCTTATTGTATTGGATCTATCCGATTGCGTTACTTACCCTTTTGTTTTGGGCTACTGGAACACTTGATATTGCCCGTACGCAGGTGTCACTTGACTTGAACGAGCAAACCCTCCCCTTTGTGCTGCCCATAGTATTGATCCCCTGGTTGGATACACTTTGGTTGGTGCTTCGATCGAATGCCTATCTGGAAAGGCAAACCCTGCGCAGTTGGGCTAAAGCGGTGGGCACCATAGCCGCAGGCATCACGGTAGTAGTCACCATCTACATGCTATTCTGGCAGGTCGGACAGCGCACCGCCAGCGGTGAGGCGGAGTATAGCGGATCGGTGATAGAATTTTCCAGGGCCTACCAGGAAGACTACTTGTCCTTTGCAGATCAGGTTGTACAAGTATCGGGTACCCTAACCGAAGAGGAAATCACCCTTCGTGAAGGTAAGGACCCGATTCGTACACTAATCATGGGAAATGGCCCCGTACCGGTGAAGCTGCTCTTCCGGCCGGCAGAACAAGCCACGGCAGACACCTTATCGGTGGGTCGGAAGGTGACCGTAAAGGGGGTTTGTCAGGCCGAGTTTGAACTGCGAGCGGCCTTGGTGGATTGTCGGCTGATAGAATAGCCAACAAAGGCGGGTAAAGGTGTTACTTTTGTACTATGCAATTACCTTCCAAACTATTGGATGACGCGGTGCAGGCTTTTGCGGCTTTGCCCGGCATTGGCAAGAAGACCGCGCTGCGGCTAGTGCTCCACCTGCTGAAGGAAGACGCTGACAAGGCACGCCAATTTGGCGACACCATAGCACGCATGCGAGAAGAGGTACAGTTTTGCAGTCAGTGCCATAATGTATGTGACCAGGACAAACTGCAACCCGATTCTCCGCCATTGTGCAGCATCTGTAGTAACCGCAGTCGCAACCAGGAGGTTATCTGTGTTGTAGAGGATATTCGCGATCTGATTGCCATCGAGAGCACAGACCAGTTTAATGGTACCTATCACTTGCTGGGCGGTGTCATTTCACCCGTTGATGGTATAGGTCCGGAAGACCTCCATTTTGACACCTTGCTGCAGCGCATTGAAGAGCAGGGTGTAAAGGAGTTGATCATGGCGCTGAGCCCTACCATTGAGGGCGACACTACGATCTTTTATCTGTCCAAAAAGCTGCGCCAACCAGATGTCAGGATTACCACTATTGCTCGCGGCATTTCCTTTGGAGGGGACCTGGAGTACGTGGATGAATTGACCCTTTCGCGCTCGCTTGCCAACCGTTTACCCTACGAAAGCTATCTTGTCAATAAGTAATGCGGCAGCTTTCTATCATTATTGTCAACTACAATGTCAAATACTTCCTGGAGCAGGCCCTGCGTTCGGTGCGCAAAGCCCTGGAGGGAATAGATGGAGAAGTGTTTGTGGTAGACAATGCCTCTAATGATGGCTCGGTAGCCTTGGTGCGAGAACGCTTCCCCGAAGTCCAGTTAATCGCCAATGCCAAAAATGTAGGCTTTTCAGTAGCCAACAACCAAGCCATCCGGCAGTCGAATGGCAAATATGTACTGCTGCTCAACCCCGATACAGTGGTGGAGGAAGACACCTTTCAAAAGACACTGGCTTTCATGGAGACCCATCCGGAGGCGGGGGGGCTGGGGGTAAAAATGATTGATGGCAAGGGCAACTTTCTACCGGAATCCAAGCGGGCCTTCCCATCACCAAAGGTGGCTTTTTTCAAGGCCTTTGGTTTGTCGGCCCTTTTCCCACGCTCCAAAACATTTGCCCGCTATCATCTCGGCCATTTGCCTGAGGATGAAATCAATGAGGTAGAGGTGCTGGCCGGGGCATTCATGCTGCTTCGAAAAGAAGTATTGGATGAGATAGGCTTACTTGATGAAACCTTCTTCATGTATGGGGAAGACATTGACCTTAGCTACCGGATTGTCTTGGCCGGCTACAAGAATTACTACTTCCCCGACACACGTATTATTCATTACAAAGGGGAGAGCACCAAGAAAGGCAGCCTGAATTACGTAAAGCTATTTTACCAGGCTATGGTCATCTTTGCCGAGAAGCATGCCAGTGGTGGACAAGCACGATTCTTTTCGCTTTTCATACACCTGGCCATTTACTTCAAAGCCTTTCTTCACTTAATCAGCCGCCTTTTCCGGCAATCCTGGCCTATCCTGCTGGATGCAGCACTGATCTATGGTGGCATCTTTTTTTTGCAGGACTTTTGGGCTACACAGGTCAGAAATAGTCCAGACTATTACCCCACAGAATACCTGGCCTTCATCGTACCCATCTATGTCGCCATTTGGTTGGTAACGGTGTATTTTTCGGGTGGCTACGATCGGCCCCTCAAAATATCCAAGGCTATTCGAGGCTTGTTCTTTGGTACCCTCATCATCCTGGCGCTGTACGGTCTGGTGGATGAACAATATCGCTTTTCCAGGGCCATCATTGTATTGGGTGCAGCTTGGGCCGTGGTGGAAGTGGTTCTTACACGGTTGCTTCATCATTTTGCCCAATACAAAAACTTTAACCTGGAGAGCAGCCGGGTAAAAAACCAACTGATTGTAGGCTATCCCGAGGAAGGTCAGCGCGTATTGGGCTTGCTCAAACAAACGGGCGTCTATGCGCAATATGTGGGATTGGTGACGCCTACGGCACAAGCTGGTAAGCGTGAGGACATTTTGGGTGACCTGGAAGAGCTGGAGGACATTGTAAAAGTGTTTGAAGTGGACGAAGTGATCTTCTGTGCCAAAGATGTTCCTGCGCAGACGATCATCCGCTATATCACCTTACTGGGCAATGGCCTGGAGTACAAGATCGTGCCAGAGGAAAGCCTCAGCATTATTGGCAGTAATTCGAAAAATACAGCCGGAGACCTGTACGCCATTGACGTGAATCTACAGATCGCCACGCCCATGAGTAAGCGAAACAAAAGAGTACTTGACCTGCTGCTCTGCCTGGTTTTACTGATAGGTGCACCCCTGATGGCCTTTGTTACCCACCCTGTTGGCTTACTGCATAACGTGTTCTACGTATGTATCGGACGAAAAACCTGGGTCGGGTATGCGCCTATCGCATCAGGTGAGGGCCCCACCCTCCCACCCCTTCGAACCGGGGTACTCTATCCACAAGACGGAGTGCGATTACGAAAAACACCTGGTCAAAAGACTTTACACCACCTCAACTGGCTCTACGCTAAAGATTACAGTGCCGGAAAGGACTTCTGGATCATATGGCGGGGGCGCCACGCATTGGGGCGCCTCTAAGCTTTGGCGGCTACCCGGTCAATTACCTCTTCGTAATAGGCTTCGTAGATTGGCATGATGTTCTTTACATCATATTGCTGAGCATGCGCGTAGGCATTCTCGCGGAAGGTCTGCAGCTTATCCTCATGGGTGAGCAAATCCAGGGCGTAAGCCGCCATACTGTCAATGTCGCCCACATCACTAAGAAAGCCGGTGCGCCCGTGCACATTCACCTCCGGTATACCGCCTGCATTGGAACTGATAACCGGCACATGGCAAGCCATCGCCTCCAAGGCAGCCAACCCAAAGCTTTCACTTTCAGAAGGCAACAGGAAGAGATCTGACACCGCCAACAGTTCCTCCACCGCTTCTTGCTTACCCAGAAAACGCACATGATCGCACGTGCCCAATTCGCGACACATTTGTTCCAGGTGTTGCCGCTCCGGCCCATCACCGATCATCAGCAACTTCGAAGGTACTTTTTGGTAGATCTTATGAAAGACCTTCAGCACATCTTCCGCTCGTTTTACCTTGCGGAAATTGGAGACGTGCATGAGTATTTTTTCACCTTCAGGTGCAATCGCCATCTTGAAGTGATTCTTATTTACTTTTTTGAACCGATCAAAATCAACAAAATTGGGGATGACCCGGATGTCTTGCGTAATCTTAAAATGCTCATAGGTCTCCTTTTTCAGGTTTTCCGAGACTGCGGTTACCCCATCAGACTTATTGATAGAAAAGGTGACCACCGGGGAGTAGGTGATGTCCCTGCCCACCAGGGTAATATCCGTTCCGTGCAGGGTGGTAACGACCGGTATCTCAATGCCTTCTTCACGGAGAATCTGTTTCGCCATGTAGGCTGTTGCGGCATGGGGAATGGCATAATGCACATGAAGAACGTCCAATTGCTCAAACCGTACCGTGTCTACCAGCTTGCTGGCCAAAGCGGACTCATAGGGAGAATGGCGAAATAGCGGATAATCGGCAAAGCGCACTTCGTGGTAGAAAATATTGGCATGAAACTTATCCAACCGTGCCGGCTGTCTGTAGGTGATAAAGTGTACGGAATGGCCGCTATCGGCCAAGGCTTTGCCCAACTCTGTGGCTACAACGCCCGATCCTCCGTAGGTGGGGTAGCATACAATTCCGATTTTCATGCGCGTCAGTTCTGTGGGTAATTTACAATATTCCAGGCTTGGTGTTGACTCTTTTCCAACGCTTGGTAAATCGCATCTTGAATGCGCGTGCGCACATCCATGCGGATCAATTTCTTGTTTTGTGCCGAAGGGTGTATCCGGTTACTCAGAAACACATACACCAGATCGTGCTCCGGATCGGCCCATACGCAGGTGCCGGTAAAGCCGGTGTGCCCAAAGGTACGTGGCGAAGCCAGTGTACTGGTTGGGCCCTCTTTTTGCGTATCGGTTTCCGGTTTGTCAAAGCCTAACCCCCTGCGTGAATTATTGTTTTGCCGCTTGGTGAAGGTGTGTATCGTTTCCCGTTTCAGAAACTGTTCCCCGCCATATGTACCCCCATTCAACAACATCTGCATCAGAATGGCGAGGTCGTTGGTATTGCCAAATAAACCGGCATGGCCACTGACCCCACCCCACATGGCGGCACCGGGGTCGTGCACAAAACCGTGCAATAGCTGATCCCGGAATACCCCATCATCTTCTGTAGGGACGATCTGAGACACCGGATATTTTTCCAATGGCTTGTATAGAAAGTGCCGCAAGCCCAGCGGCCGGTAGAAGAGCTCCCGCGTAAACTCATCTATGGGGGCCAGTGCGGCATTCTCAATGATCTGCTTGAACAAGTAAAACCCCAGGTCGCTGTACCGGTACTCTCCGGCATCATCCAACTCTGAATGGGCAATAATGGCCATGATCGTATCCCGGTAATCACCGCGCATGTATACATCCTGCGCTACCGGCACACAGTAGGTAGAATCTTCGTAATCGCAGTAGTAGAGGTCATACCTGTCCGGCTGCACGGTAGCGGCATAAAAAGGTATCCACGAGGTAAGGCCTGCAGTATGGGTAAGTACATCCCGAATTTTCAGGCCAGCCAGATTGGTGCCTTGCAGCTCCGGCACGTAATCGCTTAAGGCTAGGTCCAGGTCAAACTGTCCCAGCTCGGTAAGGTACATGAGACTGAGGGTAGTGGCCGCTACCTTCGTTATAGAAGCGAGGTCATAGAGATCGTAGGTCTCTACCGGTCTCTTCCTGGCATAGGTATGATGCCCAAAGTTTTGCTGGTAGATCACTTTACCTTCTTTTGCTACCAGTACCTGGCAGCCGGGGGTGGCCTTTTTCAGGATCGCTTCTTTGGCAATAAAGTCAATGGCGGCAAAGTCTGCTGAATGCAAACCGATCTCTTCAGGCAGGCCGTAGCTCAGCCGGATGGGATCGGTTTGCCGGCCTTTGCCAAACCGATACAATTGACTAGCCGTAACGGGCAATTGCCCACGCGCACCTATGCCTCCAAAGAGCAACTGGGGTACAAGGTCATTACTGTGACGGGTATCTTCGTAGCCGACTACTACAGCCGGGAAGGCTTCCAGTTTGCTAAGACTATAGGGGCTGCCCATGGCGCAGACCACAGTCCGTGTGCGAGCCGACAAGCGTTCCAGCAACTGCAAGGTAACACGCGTAATCCCAAATTCTTTAGATCGGAATCGGCTCATATCATGCAACACCGTCACTACCACATCGAAGGAGTCGACTGCATTCAGCAAGGTATTTTGCGCAGCTCCCCCTTCATTCTTGCCAATAGAGAAATAGGTGGCATTTGCATAGCGCTTGAAAGCGGCCCGGAAGTGTTCATCCGTGCCACCAACCTCCACCACGGCAAAACTGGTGGTATCGATCAACCGGAAGGGCACCCAGTTGAACGCATCTCTCGCCAGGGTAATGGCATGTGACAGTAAGGTGCGATGCAGACCTTCCTCTTCCGGCCCCAACAGATCAATATAGAGGCTATCGGTAGCGATAGGTGCCCATTCATGCAACCCCGCCCAATACTTGGCCTGTAGAATTTTTCTGGCACTACGGGTAATTCGTTCTTCCGTCAGGCGCCCGCTTTCGATGGCAGCCATAATACTTTGGCGGGCTTTCGACAGATTAGAGGGGAAAAGCAAGACATCATTTCCCGCCTCAAGTGCTTTTACCTCCATCTCACCGGGTTGGTGGTAGCCGCTGGCCCCCTGCATGTTGAGCGCGTCTGTGAAGACCAAGCCTTCAAACTGCATCTCCTGTTGCAGAATATCGCGCACCACCTTGGGCGAGAGCGAAGAAGCAAGGTTTGGCGTGGATTCCAGTTGCGGAATATACAGGTGAGCCGTCATCACGCTCATCACGCCCTGGCGCACCATCAATTCGAAGGGAAATAGCTCCAGGCTGTCCAGGCGATTCCTGTCGTGCGGAATAATGGGTAAGTCTTTGTGCGAGTCCTTGTCGGTATCGCCATGCCCGGGAAAGTGTTTGGCGCAAGCCAACACGCCATTGTCTTGCATCCCCTTCATGTACTGAATGCCCCGCAAGGTGACATTGTACCGATTCTCACCAAAGGACCGGTCGTTGATGACCGGGTTATTGATGTTGTTATTGATATCGACCACCGGGGCAAAATTGACATGCACCCCTACCCGTCTACAATGCTTTGCAATCATTTCGCCCATGTCGTAGATGAGCGTAGGGTCTTTTATGGCGCCAAGTGTCAGTTGGCGGGGAAAGGTCCACGTACTGTCCAGCCGCATGCCCAGGCCCCATTCTGCATCCTGGGCTACCAGTAAGGGTACGGGGCTGTTTTCCTGTAGTGTGTTGAGGATGTTGATCTGCCTACCGGGGCCACCCTGCATCATGATGACACCGCCAATGTGGTAGTCCTCTATGTCGCGTAATGCCTTACGCTCTGCAGACCGGCCTTCTCTTGAATAGACCGGCACCATGAACAACTGTCCGATCTTTTCCTCCAGGCTCATGCCGGCCAGCAAGGAGTCCACCCAGGGATTAGGCGCCTGCCATTGGATGGCCGAAAAATGACGGTCAGCCGACTGCCCCTGCATAGTAAGTGACCATGTGGCCAGCCCCAATACAATTCCGGTACGTACAAATTCGACTATTCGCTTAGGGTTCATGTAGGATACAAAGTTGGCAAAAAAAGGGCGTTCAACGCCTATTTCTGTCCACCTTCAACGCTGGTGTCGCCCCTAAAGGTGTACGGTCACCGCACTTTCATTTTTGTACCTTTGTAGGCGGCCTGATGGAAGGCGATGAAATGTTTTCCGACCACCAGGCGTTAGACAGGATAAATCGACCGCTATGATCAGATCCATGTTCAAACTGCCCAAGCACAAGAAGTTTGAATACCAACCCCGGTATTACGACCCGGTGAAGGAGGAGATGGAGCAGCGGATCGCAGAGGTAGAGGGAAGAGGTGCTTCTGTTAATCGTATGCGCAGCTTTAAGCGACAGCTTGAGTTTCAGGATAAATTCAAGGAAGCGACCAGCGATCGCCTATTTTTTGCGCGCATGCAGCACCAGCGCAATATGTCGCGCCTCCGCTTTTTGCTGATCGTCAATGTCCTGCTTATCATCGTCATTTTCGCTATCTACAAATTACTGTAAAGGCACGATCGGCCAATGCCAGACATCATTCAACTGTTACCGGATGCTATCGCCAACCAAATCGCTGCCGGAGAGGTCATCCAACGTCCGGCCTCCGCAGTGAAAGAGCTATTGGAAAACGCCATTGATGCCGGGGCCGATGACATCCACCTAATCATAAAAGATGCAGGTAAGACGCTCATACAGGTGGTCGACAATGGCTGCGGCATGAGTGATACTGATGCCCGACTTTCTTTTGAGCGCCATGCCACTTCCAAAATCCGGGCGACAGACGACCTGTTCAACATACGAACGATGGGCTTTCGTGGAGAAGCTTTAGCCTCCATTGCCGCTATCGCGCAGGTGGAACTCAAGACACGGCCCACCGAAGCGGAAGTAGGCACCCAACTGCTGATCGAAGGGTCAGAGGTAAAAAAACAAGAACCGGTGGCTACACCTGTGGGCACCTCGCTGTCGGTAAAAAACCTCTTTTACAATACCCCTGCCAGACGCAATTTTCTCAAGTCGAAGACGGTAGAGACCCGGCACATTATTGACGAGTTTCAACGGGTGGCGCTTGCCTATCCGGAATTGTCCTTCCGGATGCACCACAACGGCATGGAAGTGTTTCACCTGCCTGCCGGCAATCTGCGTAGGCGCATCATCAACATATTTGGCAACAATTACAACGAACGGCTGGTACCGGTGGAAGAGCAGACACCGATACTGAATATTCAGGGCTTTATAGGTAAACCAGAATTTGCCAAAAAGACACGGGGCGAACAGTATTTCTTCGTCAACAATCGATACATCAAAAGCCCCTATTTGCAGCATGCTATCATGGGCGCCTATGCCGACCTGATTCCAAGTGGCTCCTATCCGCTATTTGTCTTATTTCTGGAACTCGACCCCAAGCGTATCGACATCAATGTGCATCCCACCAAACAGGAGGTGAAGTTTGAGGATGAAAAGATCATATATGCCTATCTCAACTCAGCCGTAAAGCGAGCGCTGGGCAAATACAGCATCACCCCTTCCATAGACTTTGAGGCAGAGAGTAGCTTTGAACAGTTTGGTAAAAACCCTTTCTTCCAATCCGCGCCCCAAACGGGTGGACCTTCCCCTGCGCCACAAGATCCGCATAGCTTTCAGCAGCACAAGCCCTCTCCCGGTTGGGAAGCTTTTCTTACCACCACGATGGAGCAAAAGATTGAACGGGAGCCCGACACCATCATTGTGCCAAGTCGTATGACCGAGCAGGCTACCGAAGAGCAACACGAGTGGGAAGAGCAGGAAGAAATTCGGCCCTATCAATTTC
>CAJXXO010000008.1 GCA_913062655.1 uncultured Bacteroidota bacterium
ATCGCGAGCCATATACCACATCGGCAAACCCCTCTACCACCGGCTTCAGCAAGTGATTGTATTCGCGTGGATCGTACTCCAGGTCAGCATCCTGGATGATGATGTAGTCGCCTTTGGCTTCCCGGATACCGGTGTGTAAGGCAGCGCCCTTGCCCTGATTGACCGGGTGCTGGTAAAACTGCATGTTGTCATTGGGATGGTCAGCAATGAATCGCTCAATCACCGCTGCGGTGTCATCGGTGGAGGCATCATTGATGATCACCAGCTCCTTTTGCCAGCCTTCTATCAAGTCCACGGCCAATACCTTTTCCAGGAGGCGGGTAATGGTAGCCGCTTCGTTGTAGGCTGGGATGATGATGGAAAGGGTGGGTTTCATGTTACACTCGCGAAGATACGTGCTTGATTAATTTTTATTTTTATCTGCTTGATTAAAAGCATGGAAAAAAGGAAATATGAAAATGGGGGGGATATCTAAGTGGGTTTGGCCACCGCTTCTCCTAGTCACCCTTGTGCGGTTGTGGATGATTCAGTGGGATCCTTTCCTTCAGTTGTGGGACGAACGGTTTCATGCTTTAGTCGCACTGAATATGTTGTCCCATCCATTTGTTCCTATCCTAGTGGAGCCTACAATATTACCCTATGATTTTACCAACTGGACAGGCAATTACATATGGCTGCACAAGCCACCCTTGATGCTGTGGAGCATGGCAGGCAGTCTGGCGCTGTTTGGAGCCGAGCCATGGGCCGTTCGGCTTCCCGGGGCACTGGCTAGTGTACTGCTGATTCCGGTACTCATTCGCATGGGGCAGTTGGTTGGACAACGCAGAGCCGGATGGATAGCAGCGTGGTTGTGGACCTTTTCCTGGTATGCGTTGGAGTTAAATGCTGGCGTATTGCCACTGGGGCAGAATGATTTGTTGTTTGCCTGTATCGTTACGGCAAGCATCTGGACCTGGCTGGAATGGACCCACCAACCCAATTGGAGGTGGGCACTGCTTACCGGTTTATTTGTCGGATTGGCGGTTTTGACCAAATGGCTGACAGGGATACTAGTGATTGGTGGCTGGGGGCTGTACCTCCTACTCGATAAGCAGCATCGATGGAATGGGCGTAGTTATCTTCAATTGCTGCTTGTCGGCATAGTAGGGTTCATCCTTGCTGCCCCGTGGCAGTTTTACATTTTTCAGCGTTTTCCGCAGGAGGCCCGCTATGAAATGGAATATAACAGCCATCACATCTGGCAGGTGGTGGAGAAGCATACAGGAGATGCGCTTTTTTATGTGGGCCGAATGGATCAATATCTAGGCGATGGCATGTGGCTGCTGCTGTTGCTGGGATTGGTTGTTGCTTTCTGGAAGGGGCCACGCTTCAGGCATGGTGCCATGGTGGCGATGATTGCAGTGGTGTGGATCTTTTTCTCATTGGTAGCGGCCACCAAAATGGTGAGTTATGTATTTGTGACGCTCCCCATGCTTTTGTTGTACATCGGGGTAGGCTTGGAGGGCCTGTACCAAGCAGTGGCTAGCCGATGGCCAAGGAAATACTGGCGATGGATAGGGGCCTTGGTACTGATAGCGCTCGCCTGGCATACAGCACGGCCGGTAATGCTCTACAATTTGCATGAGTTGGATAAACCAAACCGTTTTATCAATGATACTCGATCGCGACCAATTCAACGACATAATGTATTTATATATCGCCAATTGGATAGCCTGCTGGAGCCAACAGATTTGCTCATAACGAACAGCAAGCACCTGATGATTTCGGCACGTTTCTTTTCTGACCGACATGTGTATGACTGTTGTCCTGACAGCAGCGACCTACTTACATTGCACAACCAAGGTTTTACTATTTACTACACGCAACACCCGTGGATTAATAGCATCTATGCTTCCGACACAACCGCTCAACCTATTGACATTGACATTCGCCCCTTACCTTAGCGGTTAAATCGAACTCCATTGTCTAGCTGGTTGCATCGAAATGGTTGGTGGCTTGTCGGGTTGACAGGTCTCTTGGCCTTTACAATCCTAAAGTGGTCACACCTTTTTCTCCCTGCCTATTGGGATGAAGCGTGGAGCTACCTGCCGGCTGTAAAAGCCATGGCTGAGGGCATTCCCGGATTGTGGCCGGGGGTAATTGATGCGGAGCTTTACAAAGGACACCCGCTCTTCTTTTATTTCTTGCAAGGACTGTGGGCCAAAGTATTGGGCTTTCACTTGTGGGCCGCCAAGTTGCTCTGCCTGCTATTTGCTTTGCTGCTATTGGTGCAAACGTACAGGGTAGGATTTCGCTTAACGGGAAATCGTTGGAGTGGTCTAGTACCTGCAATATTGATAGGTGTCCACGGTATGCTGCTCGCACAATCTACGCTTGTATTGCCTGAAGTACTGATGGCCGCACTGGTACTTTGGAGTGGCTACGCCTATTGGCAGCACCGCTATTGGCAAGCGGGGGTACTCATGCTGTTGGCGGTGTTGACCAAAGAATCCGCTATCATATTTGCCGGGGCCTTGGGCTTGCATTATTTGCTAAACATGGCGTGGCACTGGCGGCAGCTCAATGGGTGGAGAAGCGCCCTTCATTTACTGTATTTGTCGGTACCTATCGTGGGGTATGGATTATTTCTGGTGTGGCAACACCAATTGTATGGTTGGTGGTTTTATCCCGATCATGTGGATAGAATGCTGCGTGGTTGGGCGGTGTTGCAAGCAAGGAGCCAGGCTTTCTTTGATATTCTGTTTCTCTTCAACAACCTCCGGTACCTGACTGCGGCCTTTGTAGTGGCTTTGGTGGTGGTGCTGGTGCGCAAACAAAAACTGAACGGTCGATTCCTGTCGATGAGCGCGCTGATGATCGTGACGTTCTGGCTTTTTTCAGCCTTTAACTTCTTTTCCAATCGCTATCTGCTGGTCCTGTTGCCTTTGGTGATTTTATCCCTATGGCACATTATAGTAGTGGCGATACCAAAGTCTTCACTCAAAGCTGTCGTAGGTGTAGTATTGGTGGGATTGGTCGCCTGGGGCACCTGGGATAAACGCAATTGGGGTGATGCTAATCCTTGGCACACAAAGCTCGTACAACTGCATGCATCCGCTGCTGATTACCTGGCAGAACAAGAAGCGCAGCCGGATTCCATTGCTACTCATTTCTTGATGACCTACTATCTGACCGAACCTATTGCAGGATACGTGACCCCGCAGGACACCTTTTCTCATGTATTCAATTGGCCTGTTGAGGGCGCAAAATGGCTCTTGGTTTCCAACATTGAAAAAGAGCCCTGGCTGGAGGAGTGGAAACACCGGCCAGACTTTGAGCAGACATGGCGACAGGAATACCCCGAAGTGGGCTGGGTGGAGATCTACCGGAAACGTTAAGCCGGCAGCTTGATCTTTACCGTATCACCGGCACTCAATACCAGCTTATCACTTCGCATCCATGGATTGTAATACTTCAGCGTTTTGTAGGTGGTATTGTTTTGCTTGGCAAATGTGACCAGATCGCTGATGGTGGTATCCACGGTAACGGTGGTAAAGGCCCACGGCTCATAGAGATCGGTAGCCTCGTAGCAGAACCCATAACTGGCTGGGTCGGAGAGAATGGCCTTCAAGGCAAGTATGCGAAATACATAGCGTGAAGTCTCACTATTGAGCAACACATCATAATAACTCTCGACTTCCTGTTTGCTC
Organism: uncultured Bacteroidota bacterium; assembly: GCA_913062655.1. Lineage (GTDB taxonomy): Bacteria > Bacteroidota > Bacteroidia > Chitinophagales > S012-47 > CAJXXO01. The sequence continues at coordinate 3,690 of CAJXXO010000008.1, forward strand.
AGGTCTCGCTCCAGCCCTGACCGGCCCATATTGTAGGCAGCAGCCACAAGGGTCCAGTTACCAAAGTGATCGTACGCATCTTGCAAGTACCGGCAGGCGGCTTCAGTAGCTAACTCAGGGTGGTAGCGGTCGTCCCGGTAATTGTTGACCGTCAAGCCATATTCCTTGCCGGTGGAGGAGAGGAACTGCCACATACCTTTTGCTCCGGCTGGAGAAGCGGCATCCAACAGCAACCCACTTTCGGCTACCGCCAGGTATTTGAAATCATCCGGGATGCCATTTTTCTTCAGGATTGGCTCAATAACGGGAAACCAGCGAGCCGCCAGCTTTATTTTTTGGATGGTAGAAGAGTGAAAGTAGGTGTTCACGTGAATCTCACGATCCAGCCGCTCATATACCTCGATATCGTCTATGGGTACTTCCTCACCGGCAAAAGTGAGGCCCTTGGGAATGGGTTTGAAACAATTGACAGGCGCGTCCTCTACCTGTGCTCGTGCCGGAGTCTTGTCAGGTGGGGTGGAGGCCGTAAATACAAATACTAAAGTGATGCCGAGCAGTAGGCCGGCAACTCCAAACAAAGAGGGTAAATACTTATGCATAATTACTTTTTGCGGGGCTTTTTATAGATAGGAACGGTGGAACACGGTTCTCCGTACATCAAAGTCTTCACTACGGGTTGTAATTTGGCAGTGATGGCCTGGTAGATAGCCACGCTTACTTTGCGATCGCCACAACCCTTAATGATCACTCGTTCATTGCCATAATGGTCTGCATCCAGGTGCTCAATCTGTTGGATGAGCAGTTGTGTTTCCAGGTCGTGTATGGTACCGAAGCCTTGCCCCTGCACGTGTGGTTCAAGTTGACTGGCGATGAGCATATAGGCCCAGTGGGCTACAATGGCCTTCGTGGAGCAGTGAACCGCTACATACTTGCCATCATATTGCTGCCAATCGTGGGCTTTTACCGCAGCCCGAAATTCTTTTTCCTTCAGTAATAATCCTTTGAAAAGAAACGGGCTGATATCCAACGCTACCATATCAGAGGCGGGTGGTAGCCATTGTTCCAGGTCCAGGGTAATTAAGCCACTCTGTGCCACTTTATTGACAATGGTATCACTCATAGGGTCGATTTGCTTTTTACTATAAACAAGAAAAGTACCTTCGAAGGTCAAAGGTACTTTTCCATAATATAGTTCAGTGTAAGTCTAGTAGAACTTGTACCGCATGTCGGTAACATCGGCAGCGCTGCGAAGCTGCTCGAGGAAGTTTTGCCCAAAGCGATTGGTCAGTGCTGCACGAAGTTGATTTTGCGTGACAGAGAAATCTTGTGGTGCGGTGGCCTCGTTTTCAGCGGTCTTCTGCACGAGATAAACACCGTACTGACCGGTAACCGGTTCACTTATCGCATTCACCGCTAAGCCGGTTCCCACTGCCGCGATAACCGGCTCTGAGCCAATGCCGTCAATGAATTGTGTCTTAAACGATACCCCGTTGCTGGTTTGCAGTTCTACACCCAACTTCTGGGCTACCTGGTCCAACGTAGTGGCTCCGGCCGCAGCAGTGGCCAGTTGATTCTTTAATTGCTCTGCCTTTTTCTCCAAAATCACCTCGGCACGCAACTCCTCACGCATCCCTTCAATGGTAGGCTCATCGGCCTGCGTAATGTTACTCAGCTTGGCTACCACATATTTGTCATCGGTAGCCTCGTAGTTTTTGAATAGCTGTACAGCCCCTACCGGTGTTTCTTCATCAAAGGCCCAGCGAATGATGTCACGTGGCGGTACCCCCAATCCACTCAACGACACTTCACTACCGGTCAGGTTGTCGCCAAAGCGCTTGACCTTATTGTATTTTTCTACGCCAGCATCAAATGAATCTGCTGTGCCATACAAGGTGTAAAAGCGGGAGGCCAGGGTATAAATGCTATCGCGGGTGTTGGTGCCGGGGCGAATAGTGCGATCCAAAATGTTGTACTTCACCATTTCCTTTTCCTCGCCACGCTCGGTAATCTCCATAAAGTGCACACCAGCCGGGCTTTCTACCACGAAAGGGGTACCCACTTCATTGTTGCGGAAAATGGCATTGAAAATAGGCCGGTTGATATTGCCTGACGGGCTCAGGTAGCCCAGGTCGCCACCGGTCTGGATTGACTGCTGGTCGGTAGTGTATTTGATGACTAGCGAGTCAAAAGGCATACCTTGATTGTACATCAGCTCAACACTGTCGATCAAGTCGCGTGCATCTTCCTGACTCATCTGGCGGAAGTCGGCAAATACGTGACGAATCCGCACCGAATCGGGCAGTGTCTCGCGATCATACAATTTGGTGATTCGATATTTACCATCCTCGAGGTATGGGCCAAAAACAGAGCCTGGCTCAGCCTGGAATAGGGTGTCTGCAACTTGCGTCAGAATTTCGTCCTGGGTGAAGTAGGCGCTGGTGTAGCGTGTTTCAGAATACTGGTTGATATAGATGGAATCACGGCCGTTATTTTCGATCTGCGCCCATTTTTCTTGCACAAAATTGAGCGCTTCCATAGAGTCTTCACGCGAAGGCTGGATATCGAAAATGACATACTCTATATCGCGTGTGGCGGGCGTTTCAAACTCAGCCGGATGGGCTTTGAGATAGGCCTTCAACTCCTCGTCAGTAGGCTCCACACTTGCATCGTCAATAGAGGCAAATTGCAGCCCCACTATGTTGAGGTCGGCTGTTGTATTGGCCATCATATAGTCTTGTTGCGCCTTCCACTGTGGCACAAAAGTGCTCTTGGCAAACAATTGCTGGTACTTATTGCGCTGTATTTCCTGGCGTAGCAACTCTTTTAGTTGCAGGAAGAAGTCCTTGATCGCATAGTTCGGATCTTGAGGGGACAACGCTTCGATCTGCTGGATGACCGCAGTCATTTGCTGTGGATTGTAGGCCCCGGAATTGTCCACTACCTGCTGGTAAAAGTTGCGTACTTCTGCGCGCGGATTATTAGCGGCAAATTGGTTGTTGATTTCCTCTTCGGTTACCGTGAGCCCTAATTCAAGGTATTGCTCGTCCAGTAAGTTGTTGAGCACAAATTCACCCCAGGCGAAGTTGCGGATCTGTAGCCGTTCTTCCTCAGAGAATCCGGTAAACTCGGGGTTTTGCCAATTGCCCTGAAAATACAAGAATTGCTTTTCTACCTGCTTATCCTTTGTGTTAAAGGCTTCATAGGCGAGTTCTTCGCCATTGATTTCGCCAATTACGTTTTGCGTTCCGTCATTGAAAAGGTTAGAAGAGGAATTGATTGCATCCATCATCAGGAAGGCCACAATCGCGACACCAATAATACCTATCAGCAAGCCTACCCGCTTGCGCATTTGCATGATAACTGCAAGAGTCATTCTACCTGATTTTAAAAATGTTTTGCAAAGAAACGCCTTTCACAAGTAAAAACAAAATTTATTCACACGCCTAAAGTGCACGGTTTTAGCGGTCTGTAGGCAGGATTTTCACCTTTACGGTGTCCACTTTTGTTTCGGACGAAAAGAGGATAACGAATTCAAAATGTTGGATTAAAATGGTTTCTCGTAGCTCGGGTATGCTACCGTGGTGGGCTACGATCAAGCCGCCCAAGGTCTCGTAGTCGCCTTCTGGCAGGTCAAGGCCATAGGTTTCATTGAGGTAATCCACTTCCAATCGACCGGAAAAAATGTATTCATTATCTGACAGTTGACGCTCAATGAACTCTTCCTTGTCGTGTTCATCTTCAATCTCCCCGAATATCTCCTCCAGGATATCCTCTATGGTGACGATACCGGCCGTACCGCCAAATTCATCCACTACCCAGGCAATGTTTTTGTTTTCCTTCGTAAAAAGGTTGAGCACATCGGTGGCGGGCATGGTTTCGGGAATGAGGGGCAGCGAAAAAATGATCGATTGAATGTCATTAGGCTGCTTGAGGAGGTCATGGTGGTGTACATAGCCGAGTATGTTATCGATCGATTCGCGGTAGATGATTATGCGCGATAGATGGGTCTCAATAAAGAGCGCTTTTAGCGCCTCGAGCCCTTCTTCAATGTCCATGGCCTTTATCTCTGGCCGGGGTACCATGCACTCCTTCACCTTTACCTGAATGAGGTAGAGGGCGTTTTGAAACAGCTCCGTATTGATATCTACCGGGTCTTCCTCTCCACCTTGTTGTTCATGGACAAAGGCCTCCAGGTCCAGCCGGCTAAAAACAGGCTTCGACTCCTCTACCTTGGTACGAAAACCAAAGCGTAAAATGGCTTTGGAAAGAAAAATGACCAAACCCACGAAAGGGGACAAGAGAATGAACAGTAAGCCGAGGGGAAAGGCGAAAGCTTGCAGAATGCCATTGGGGTTGATACGAAAGATCAGCTTGGGAATAAACTCGCCCACTAATAGCACGAGCAGTGTGGAGGCAATCGTCTGTGCGAGCAGCACCCAAAAACTGGTTTCTGTGGCACCAGGAATCCATTGTACAAGCACGGGCTCCAGCACACGGGCCATGGCAATGCCATACACCACAAGGGCGATATTATTGCCGATCAACATGGCACCAATGAAGTACGAGGGGATCTGATTGAACTGGGCGATTACCCGACCGGTTACGGTCCGCTTTCGTGCCACCAGTTCGAGGCGGAGTTTATTCGCACTTACATAGGCGATCTCCATACCCGAAAAAAAGGCAGACAATAAAAGACTGACGAGTATGATGTAGCCGTCCATGAAGGCGTAAAAGTAGGATATTTCCTACCGTTCACCTACGATTGTTCGCGGGCTTGCAGCCACTGACGACTCTTACGTTTGATGAAAAACATAGCGGTGCAAAGGCCGGTAATCATGAATAGGTAACCATAGCTGGTGGAGGGCGCTCCGTTGGCCAGTTTTACAATGGCCATTACCAAGGCTATAACAGCCGCTGAGATCCAGAGGATCTCAAAGATTTTCATCAGTTTGGTCGGATTGAACATAGACTTGTCCTGTTATCTGTTGTATGGTGTACTCAGTGAATTCCTGATTCGCCTCGAAGCCCTTACCGGTTATCCTTTTGTCTGGCGTTATAATTCGTACAAATTTGTCGCTGTAGACCTTTTCTTCGCCTTCATCCCAGGTCATCTCTTCGGTATACACCTCTTCACCCAGTTGATTGTGGATGACCACGCTATCGCGAAAGATGGTCTGCAACTCTTTTTCATAGCGTATCGCATAGCGGGCTGTCAGTGTGCTTACCGTTTGTAGCGAATCGTTATAAAACCATACGTTCAGACCTTCCGGAAATTCAACGTAGGCGTCATCAACCTTGTGCTGAACAATCTGTGGGGCCGTAAGTTTGATGCGCTGCTGTCCCTCTTCATTGTAAAGTAAGGTAATGTCCTTGCCACGCTCCACAGCGGGTTCATAGCGAGCGGCAGTTTCCTCTACTTCCTCTATATCACTGGCACACTGCCAGGTCAAGGTCGCGATCAGCAAAACAAAAAATCCCCTGATGCATCGCACCAGGGGACGAAAGTGGTATGTAGTATGGTTGGTCAAGCGTTTATTTCTTCACGCGAATAGTAGTGGTCTCATTGATCCAGCACTTCACGGTGTAGGGGTCGCCTTCTTTCATGTTCCGCTCAAATACTGATTCCGGTGTAGGATAAAAGTCAGCATACTTGGCGATCAACTTATTGACCTCCTCTGACACACTGGGATCAACCGACTTCGCTTGCACAAATTTGTCCACGGCTACCAGGCTCACTGCGTAACCATAAAATGGATTCTCGTTCTTACAGATAGCGCCACTGCTGATGTACATGGTACCCATCAAGATGTAGGGGTCGCCCCAATTGGGGTTGTACTCCAGTGCCTTGTAGGCGTAATTGCGCGCTTCTGTATATCGATTCATATCGTATAGCAGGCGAGCAGCATTGTAGGCCAGTTTGGCCTTCTGGGCATCACTGGTATCCAGCTCAATGGCACGATCCAGGTATTCCAAAGCAGCGGCTGGAGAACCAATGTTCTTTTCACAATCAGCAATACTGGTTGCCAGTTCACCGGTCGGTTCTACTTCAAAGAGCTTCTTATTCATTTCCAGGAATACGGTGTCGCAAGTGTTACAGTTTTCCAATGCTATGTACACTTTCTTCCAGGTTTCCGGATCATCTGGGTTGTCCTGGTATACCTTGGCGTAGTATTCCCGCATGTTTTCACACTTCAGGATACCGATGCTTTTCAATTCTTCTACAATCGACTCGAAGGTAGCTTCATATTTATCGGCATACCGACCGTCTTTATTGGCATCTACAATCTTGGCGATTCGCTCATATACGGCAAACATGGCATCCTTATCGATATTGCCTTTGCGATATTCGTAGGCCATCAATTTGGTGTACGGATACAGGATAAAGTATTCTGGCGAGAGATCACAGGCATCTAAAGCGGCCTGATAGGTATTACGGATATTGTCATAATCCCGCGGACGATACTTCATCAAGTTGTATCCTTTACGGCCCAGGTTGAAACATTCCTTGCCATAACATTCTATCCGCTTGTCGTACAAGCTCATCAAAGTATCAATGTATAGCTCCTTTTGCAATGAGTCCGTCTCATTGTCAATCAGGTATTGGTACATTTTGATACCATTTACGATAACGGCTTCGTGATAACCAGGCGCATTTTGGTAGACGTATCTCCATGGCGGAAGAGCAGCCTCATAATTCTTTTGCTTGTAGAATTCTGTGTAGATAGAGGCTTCATCCAGTGTCTTGGTACTATCTGGTCCGTACTTAGAGCATGGGTCTTCCTGTACCTGCATCGGATCTTCGGCTACTTCTTCGGTAGCCACTGCTTCCTGTGCATACAAGCTGGAAACCACCAGGAGGGCGGGCAAAAAGCCCATCCATTTCATAGTGTTCAACAATATCCGCTTCATAGTGCTTGTGTTTAGTAGTATTTCGATTTAAATATCCAATTGTTGTCGTTCAAATTGAAGCCCAACGTAAGCTTCACATAGTTCTCGGCAAATCCATTCTCCTGCACATTGCCTAATCGGCCTATCTGTAGCGCTACGTCCATGCTGGAGTGTAGTTTTTGCCGGGGACGTATGATGGGTATACCTACCCCAAGAGTCATGCCAAAATCTTCAACAGCGCTTCCATTAAGGATTAGCGGTGTCTGTCCGAAGTAGCCTCCTACCCGGTATTTAGCCCGACCAAAAAAGCTACCTTGCGGATTGGGGGCTATTTGCCCACCAAATGCGACCCGATAACTGTTGTTTTGGGGTTGGTCGGCCAAAAAACCACGAATATCCGACCACTGTTCGCCCCGGTAATCTATCCCCACCAACCATTCGCCAGGCTTTTCCAACACCAACCCACCACCATAGGTGAGTGGGAAGTCAATAGCATTGGCGGCATCTTCTACCAGCGTGTCTGACTCTACTGTGGCAAACTGCTCTGTCGTATTGAATATCACTCTTTCGTTAATCGTATCGGTGCGGGTATTGATAGCGGAGGGCAAACTGCCGTAAGCACCCAACCGCAAAATCAAATCTTTGTTTAAAGACCATTCGTATTGTGCACCGCCCTCCCAGACCATACCGCCAACTGTATTTCGAATAACCGTGCGGGTGCCGAAGGTATTGGCCATACCCGGAAAATAGACCAAGCTTGTGGTGGTGAGGGTACCGAAAAGCACGCGCCCATTGAAGCCTATGGATAAATCACCCAACCGGCCGGCTGCGCCTACATAGAATTGACGCAAGCCCCCTTCGCCTTGATAGCGATAGGCGATTTCGGTAGTGTCCAGGGTGGTACGATTGATTACATCGTAACCGATGGAGGTGTAGGGCATCAATCCAAAGCTGATACCCCCAAACTTGGGAATGGGGAAGCCCATGGCCAGGTAGGAGAGGGAGCCATCGCCCGATTGCGTGCTCTCATTTTCATTGAAAGTATTGAGAATGGTGCCGTCCACCCCTGTTTCAAATGTAGTAGACTTGTAGACGTAAGAAAGGGTATCACGCTGTAAGGTATCGCGGTAGTAGACTCTTTCCTGCTTGCCGGTATTGGGGTTGAGTCGCATGCTGTCTCTGCGCACAATGCGTTGGTAGGGGGTGTATTCCTCCTGGTAAAAACCGGTATAGGAGGCCGGGTTGATATTGTTGATGAAATTATAGGAAGAGACACCGGCAGAGAGATTGCCGAATCCACGTTGTGTGCTGAAGGGTAAGGTGTTCACTTCACCGAGTCCAAATCGTGAAAAAGGAGAGTTGACCTGAGACCAACCCTGTAGCAGTACAAATACCCCCAGAAGCGCAAGCGCTACTTTACTTATCCAACTCGACATTATACTGCAAAATTTTATTCAACCCGCTCAAAATCAATTGGGGGACTGCAAATATCTGATATTTAACCCTAGATACCAATACAGGCGCATCTCCGCCTGTTAAGATTACCTTAAGCCCCGCATAGGTGTTTTGGTATTGATGTATAAAGCCATTTACCTCATGGGCTACCCCCCACACTACACCACTTTGCAATGAGGTAGCGGTATTGTACCCGATCTCCGGTACAGCCTTTTCATATCCCACCAACGGCAGTTTTCCGGTGAAAGTATGCAGGGCCTTGAAGCGCATGTGCAATCCAGGGGTAATTTGCCCCCCCACAAAGCGACCACCGGGCTCTACCATATCATAGGTGATGGAGGTGCCCAGGTCGATGACCAATACCGCCTCGTCAGGGTACAGCGCAGCTCCACCTACCGCTCCGGCTATGCGATCCTTGCCCAGGGTTTCAGGCGACCGGTAGGCCAGCGTTATGGGTAAAGGTGTATCATGGGTTAGGGCGAGGGCAGCAAACCGGGATTGTAAAAATTGAGTCAATTCCTGACTCCTGCCTCTAACATCCGAATATATGGCTGCCTCAATAGGGAAATCCTCCAACCATTGCTCCAGCTTATTGGCGCCCAATGAGTCCCATTGTGCCGTCTTGCGGCAGCTATTTTCCTGAAAAATGGCGGTCTTTACCTTGGAATTGCCAATATCTACAATGAGCCTCACGAGGTTATTTTTTCTTCTCCTCGTTGCGCCAACCGGCCTCACTGCGCCATTCTGTAAAGAAAACGATCAGATCGGCTTCGCTGCGCCATTCCGTGTAGTAGATGGTGTAATCGGCTTCGGACTCCCACTCTGAGGTATACCACATGCCGTCCTCATCATCTGCTTCGCTGCGCCACTCTGTGCGGTACACCACCAGGTCGGCTTCGCTTTCCCAGTCGGTTACATAGACCACATAGTCTGCCTCCGTGCGCCACTCTGTTTCGAATACCACCTGCGCTGGCAAGGTGTGCAGTGCCAACATAGCAATGAGGGTGAGAAATAGTCTTTTCATAATCAATGGCTTAGCCTGTGCGAAATTAGACAAAAACCAAGCCAATTAAGAAGCCGGGCGCTGCTGTTCCACCGCTTTTAACCATTTCCGTGCCGGCTGTCGAAAATCGATGCGTAGCCGCTCCACCGGCTGCCGGTTGATGAGGTGCGATTCTATGATTTCCGGTAAGTCTTCTTGCTGTACACCACCATACCAAACGCCTTCGGGATAGATCACCATGGCTGGCCCGTAAGCGCAAGCATCGAGACAACCTGCCTTGTTGATGCGTACGGTGTGGGGTACTTGCCGCTCTTTCAGGGCCGTTTTCATCGCTTGTACCAGGGCTAATCCATGGGTTTCACCGCAAGACTTGCGGCCGTCTTCACGTTCATTAAGGCAGACGAATACGTGTACGTCATATTTAGGGTGCATATGCATCGGGCTTTCGCGCAAAATTCTGTCATTTTTCTCAACCTTGCGTAAGGAGTGGTAATTTGTAGCAGAAAACAATTCCAATGGAAAGACATACACAAGGCATGTTGCCCCAAGGGGCATTAAGCGATAAGGTAATTTTTGTGACCGGTGGCGGTACCGGCCTCGGCAAATCTATGGCGACATATTTTGCCGAATTGGGGGCACAGGTAGCGATCATGGGGCGCAGGGAAGAGGTGCTTACCCAAACCGCACAGGCATTGCAAGAGCAAACCGGGCAAAAGATTCTGCCCGTACCTGGCGATGTGCGACAATACGAGCAAATAGAGGCGGCTATAGAAAAAACCTATACCGAGCTGGGCACTGTAAATGTGCTGGTCAATAATGCAGCCGGCAATTTCATCAGCCCTACCGAACGGCTGTCGCACCGTGCCTTTGACGCAGTGGTCGATATCGTGCTGAAGGGGACCTACAATTGTTCTTTGGCCTTTGGTAAACGCTGGATTGCAGATAAAACGGCAGCCTCGGTACTGAATATCGTTACTACCTACGCCTGGACGGGCTCCCCCTTTGTGGTGCCTTCCGCTTGCGGGAAAGGAGGCGTTTTAGCCATGACACGGTCCCTGGCCGTAGAATGGGCCAAATACAACTTGCGGTTTAACGCCATAGCTCCTGGGCCATTCCCCACCAAAGGAGCATGGAGCCGGCTCTTTCCGGAAGGGCTGGAGAAACTGATCGATCCCAAAGGGCAGATACCGTTACACAGATTTGGAGAACACCAGGAGCTGGCCAACCTGGCGGCTTATCTGGTTAGCGATTACTCCGCGTATGTCAATGGAGAGGTGATCACCATTGATGGGGGCGAGTGGTTGCAGGATGCGGGGCAGTTCAGCAATCTATCCCGTATTCCCAATGAAATGTGGGACCAGTTGGAGCGACAGGTTCGCGGTAAAAAGGACTAATCCCAGTCTGCCGTCACACTGCGGCACACCTCCAATAGTGTGTCGATAGTCGGCTGATGGGTACGGAAGGAAAGCACCGCCAAGTGCAGCCAGAAAGTTTGCTCCACGGTCGTACTGGAAACGAATACACGTCCATCGCTATGTATTGCGCTGAGCAGCCTTTGGTTGGCGGTATTGGGTGTTCCCGAGCGGGGCACATACCGGAATAAGACTACCGACAATTCCGGCTCAATGGCAATCTCAAACCCCGGTAATTGGCGAATGGCTGTTGCGAAGTAACGGGCAAGCCACAGCTTCTCTTCCAGGGCCGCACGAATGGGCGCTAATCCATACAATTGCAAGGGCAACCACATGCGAAGGCCTCGAAAATGCTTGGTCAACTCCGGTGAAAGGTCGGCTGGCGAAAGTGGAGCCCCCTCCATTTCGGCATCCTGTAGATAGCTGGCTTGATAATAGTGTGAGGCATAGAGATGAGAGGCCTCCCGCACCAATACGGCTCCGGTGCCATAGGGCAGAAAGAGTCCTTTATGGGGGTCCACCACTATTGAATCGGCCGCTTCGATGCCTTTCAATTTTTCTCGCCCCTCTTCTGTGAGCTGGAAGAACCCCCCATAGGCCGCATCCACATGAAACCAGATGTTGTTTTCTTTTGCGACCTGGTGCAGTTCACCCAAGGGATCCACCGCACCCGTATCCGTGGTGCCGGCCGAAGCAATCAGCAACATAGGGGTCAGCCCATCTGCCTGGTCCGACCGTATTTGTTGGGAAAGAGCTTCCACATCCATGCGAAACTGGTCATCCATGGGAATGGTGCGAAGCTGTGCGAAGGACAAGCCCGCTATGCGCAAGGCTTTGTGTACACAATGATGAACTTGTTGGGTAAGATAAATACACTGTTGCCGGACATTTTCCGGGGTAATCTTACGATGATCCCGGGCCGCCACCAGGGCGGTAAGATTGGCAATGGAGCCGCCACTGGCCAGATTACCGGCTGCGGTTTTTGGCCAGCCAAACAATTCGATCATCCAATCGACCAGGTGGTTTTCCAAAGCTACTGCACCGGGCGAACCAAAATATAGACCGGCATACCGGTTGAAGATGGCGGCCAGGTAATCGCCTAAAGCGGATGGGAATAGTCCTCCCCCGGGTATGTAGCCCAGGTGACCGCCTGAGGCTGGATTAAGACCGGGCGTATCTACTCGTTCTTGCAGCAACGCCAGCAAAGGTGCTATGGGCTGTCCTTGTTCCGGTATCACCTGGTCTTTAAATTGAGCCTTATCGTATTGACCATCCACAAAGGCCGGAAGGGTATCCTGTTGACTGAGAAATCGTTCGGCATAGTCGTATACGGCTTGCCATAATTGTTGGCGCTTGTCTGCCGGGAGGTCAAGTTGTTGACTCAACGGAGCCAGACGCTGAAGGTGCTGTGCAATCTTTCTTGTGTCAGCCATCTAGGGTTATGCTATTTTGTGGAGGCTAAAGGTAGAAAATGGGTGTCTTTGATCAATTAGTAGTGGTAGAACTGGCCAACGTGCTGGCAGGCCCGAGTGTCGGGCAGTTTTTTGCCGAGTTGGGGGCCAGGGTTATAAAGGTGGAACATCCGGAGCGGGGAGATACCACCCGGCAGTGGCTGGTGGCCGGAGAAGAGCCGGCTCGAGCGGGTGTTACCGCCTATTTTTCAAGTGTCAACTGGGGCAAAGAGTCAGTAGGGCTCAATTTGGCATCGGCAGAGGGACACGAAGTGATGGTGCGGCTGTTGAAAAAGGCTGATATTGTGATCACCAGTTTTAAACCAGGAGCCGCCAGCCGCCTGGGGGCGGACTACGAAACGGTGAAGCGGATCAATCCCTCCCTGATATACGTGTCTATAACCGGTTTTGGTGAAGACGATCTGCGGAGTGGGTTTGATGCATTGGTGCAGGCCGAAACGGGCTTTTTAGCCATGAATGGCTGGCCCGGGGCCCCTCCCGCCAAAATGCCGGTGGCCCTCATGGATGTATTGGCCGGGCACCAAGCCAAAGAAGCGGTGTTGGTCGCCTTGCTGGAGCGGCAGCAAAACGGGGTGGGTCAGTTTATCCCCATTAGTCTGCAAGAGGCCGCAGTGGCTAGCCTCGTCAATCAGGGTACCAACTGGCTGCAGGCTGGCCACGATCCACAACCGATGGGGAATGAACATCCCAATATCGTGCCTTATGGCTCCATCTTCTCTGGCCGCTCTGGTCGGCCCCTTATGCTAGCTATCGGTACCGATGCACAATTTGCTCGATTTTGCCGGTTACTGGGGCAGGAGGAATGGGCAGCAGATCCGCGTATGGCCACCAACGCCAAACGTGTACAACACAGGGATTGGGTACGGCAACAGTTGCAGCGTGTTCTATCGGAACGAAACCTGGATGATCTGTATGAGGCATGTGTGCAGGAAGGGATTCCAGTGGGAAGAGTGCGTCCGGTAAGCGAAGCCTTATCCATGCCCACGGTGCAAAAGGTTGTATTGAAAGATGCGACTACCCAATTGGCTGGCATTCGATCGGCTGTATTCCGGTCCCGACAGCTTTCTCCACCACCTATGCTGGGCGCAGATACGGCCGCTGTTTTGCATGAATTGGGCTTTGATGCGCAACAAAGGCAACGCTGGCGCAAGGGAAAGATAATTGGCTAAAGGGCAAGCTCATTGACAAATATCTGCCCGATGAAATACGCATAAAAGATAAGCAGCATGAAGCCTTCCCACCGGGAGATCAGCTTATTTTGTGCGATAAAGAAGTAAAGCAATGAAGCTGCGATCATCATCGGAATGCTAAAGTCAATCACGTGCGCTGGAATGACCAAGGGGCCAAAGAGGCGAGGGATACCCATTACCGCGAAGCTGTTGAAGATGTTGGATCCCAAAATATTACCCACCGCCATGTCCGGGTTACCCTTCCGGGCTGCTGCTATACTTACCGCTAATTCGGGTAAGGAAGTGCCCAGGGATACTGCTGTTAGTGCAATTACCTCTTCTCCAATTTCAAAAATGGCGGATAATTCAATAATGGAATTAACCGTGTAATCGGCCGACAGGTAAATAAAGAAGCCACCTAGCAACAACATGAGCCAGGTTTTTACCGTGGCTTTTGGGTGCTCTTCCTCCAGGTGCTTGATCTCATCGTTTACATTGACAATACTTGTTTCTACATTCAGCGCATAGACGAGGTATACGATCAGACTAATAATAGAGAGTACCGCCTCAAAAAATGAAAAGTGCCCATCCATCACAAAGATGCTCAACATAAAAGCCGAACCGATCAACAGGGGCAGGTCGACATTGATGATCTCATAGTCGATGCGAATAACGCGGCTAAAGACGGCCACAAAGCCAAGGATGAGAAATATATTGCTGATATTGGACCCCACTACGTTGCCAATAACAATCTCTGGCGAACCACTGGCTACAGCAATGATGGAAGACACCAACTCTGGCAGGGAAGTACCGGCCGCTACTATGGTCACCCCTATTATAAAAGTGGGTATGCCAAATGCCACGCCTATCTTTTCGGCTGCCTTGATAAAAGCATTGGATGCTACAATAAGCACCGTAATACTAGCCACAAAGATGAGACTCCACATGAGGGCAGCAGGCATAGCTGATTTTTTGCGCAAAGTAACGCATATTAGCCTGAAATTTGGGCAACTGAACCGGGAACTATGGTATTGATCGATTTACCTCTGGCAGCCAAATGGGCGATAGTGATTTTCTTTTATGTTTTCACGTTACTACTGCTTTTATTGGTCGTGGGCACTTTTTCACAGCACCTAAAATTGCCGGAAAAGTTACCGGCTCGCCAACTCAATATTCTGATTATCGGCACAGCAGTGGCGATTTACCTGTTGGTTGTCTTCTACGTCTTAAATGACTGGGCCGATGAAATGCTGGTCAGCTATTAGCGAAGGGTCTGAAGTTGTTGCTTCGTGGTGTCTGAGCGTGGTGAGTCGCCAAAGGTGAGTACTTTTTGCAGGGCGGTTACGGCACTGTTTGTGTCGCCAAGGGCCAGGTAAGACTGCCCCAGCCACCAATAGGCCTCTGCACCAGGGTCGTCAGCAACAATTTGTTGCAATAGGGTGATTGCGCGCGTATACTGTGCCATTTCATATTGCTGCATGGCGGTTGTCAAATTCGAATACGATTGTTCTGCTGCGGCCTTTGGCTCTAGGGCAATATTACCGGATGCCGGAGTCATCTGTGTTTGTTGCCTGTCGAGCGTAGCGGGTGAATCTTGAGCCCGTGCTGAGAGATCAGCGTACTCCTCCGTGTCCTCCACGACTGACAACTCCATCGCAGGTTCCTCTTCGACTATTTCTACTTCATCGGCTACCACCTCCAGCTCTTCTTCAATAGGAGCGGGCGATGCAGGCGTTCTCATTTGATCAGGCGGAGGCGGCACAGTGCGTGTTGTTTCTGCGGGCAGGGTAGGCTGGATGTTAGGTTGTGTCAGGTCATCAGCAGGTTTGATCTTCTGCGCTATAACCGGGTCTTCCTTTTCAAGCTGGCCGGTTATCCACAGACCGGCTGTAATTAAACTGCCCAGAACCACTGCAGCCGCAGCCCAGCGCACCCATTTG
Organism: uncultured Bacteroidota bacterium; assembly: GCA_913062655.1. Lineage (GTDB taxonomy): Bacteria > Bacteroidota > Bacteroidia > Chitinophagales > S012-47 > CAJXXO01. The sequence continues at coordinate 19,029 of CAJXXO010000008.1, forward strand.
CGATAGAGTGGGACCACTTTGGTTGAGGATGAAGAAGTGTGGGCCTGAATGGCTTCTTGCCATTGCGTCATCCGTTCGGAAACCTTGTATTCGTCATCGGTCCACCGCAGCCCCTCCAGTACCTCTTTATAATAGGGAGACTGTTCCAATATCGCCTCTACCTGTTTCTGTTCTTCAGAAGATAGCGTCCCCTCCAGGTAGGCTTGCAGTACTGCCACCGATAAAGGTTCTTTAATATGTCGCTGTTTGGGGCTCATAAATCCAGCATCAGCTTTTTCAAGTTACGTTTTCCATTTTGAATGTGGCTTTTCACCGCCTTGTAGTCCCAACCGGTTCGTTTCATCACCTCCTGGTAGCTGCACTCTTCAAGGAAGAATAGCTCCAGGCAGGTGCGTTGTTCCGGTTTCAATTGTTGCATAGCTGTTCGCATGGCATCCAGCTCGGCCATTCGCTCTTCTTCCGTAAGATGCGAATCCGCCCCCCATTCCATATTCTCAACCGGTGAATGGTGCCGGAAATCCGACTCACGTTTTTGCAGGGATTGTTGTTTGCGCAGTTGCATCAGGCAATGGTTGCGACTTACCGTAGCCAGCCAGCCGCCAAAGTTGTCGATTTCATGTTGAGGGACTTTTTCTACCAACACTTCAAAAATCTGCATAGTAGCATCTTCGGCAGCCGATTCTTCCTTGAGGTATTTCATGCAAATGCCAAAGACGATGTGGATATACCTATTAAATAGGACACCGAGGGGAGCCGGATTAAGAGAAGAACGAAACGCCTGTAGCAAAGAATTATCGTCACGCGCGTCCGCATCTTGTGTGGGCCGCAAAAAAATGTGGAGCCAGAATAGAAGAAAGGCGATCATAGGCAGCTTATACAACCTTTAGTCTGTTCTTTCGTAAGCTGTGTCAGGCTGAAAAAATGAGGGAATACATTACGAAAATGCGAGATTTTTCCGAAGTGGTATGGATACATTATATTTTTCCTCATAAATTAGCGGTCGAACCGAAAAAACGGAAGCTTTTGAATACAGGCCGTAACCTTCAACGGGACGGTCATATTATTTTTAGTTTTTAAGAATTTTGTTACTTTTAACTCCCGTGTGATAGGGTGTATTGTGCCTGTACACGTACTGAAAAAACTGCAAATCATAGATTTATGAAAACATTTGTACGCCTCTCTCTTATGTTAGCCATCGCTTTATTCGTATCTGCGAGTGCATTTGCGCAGTCGAATAACCCTCAGGATACAGAAGATCCTGCTGCTTCTCAGCCAAATGGTGGAATTTATATTAGCGGCTCTCTTACAGTATCTGAGCCAGGACAGGCTAAGAAAAATGAGTCTGTACGAAATCTGCAAGATGCCAATCAGGAAGTAGATAGTAAATATGACTTCCAGAGTACAGGTAGTGAAGCTGGCGATATCGCCAAAAAGCAAGAGCTCATGCAACAAATGCAGCAACAAAGAGCTGCTGATGTTCAAAAAGGAGGCGATGCAATCGATAAACTGCAAATGCAAAATCCTGAGAAGACCATTCTCACACAGGAGCAGTTTAATGCCATGTCGCAAGATGAGCAAGCGGCCTACAACGAAAACCCAGACAATTACATTATTATCGATTCGAATAAGTAATTCTCGCAATCCATTGTCTAATTCTGTAACTGATTTGAAAACAAGTTCACTATGAGAATTTCTACTGCTCAAACCAGGCTTGGTTTTTTAGCGATACTGATGAGTTTCATCAGTTTTTCCGCTTTTAGCCAGGTTATCCCACCTAATGACGACTGTGCGGACGCCATTAAGTTGTATGTGGGAGATGTAGATTTTGGTACTACACTCAATGCTACGTCAGATGTGGCGCCATCATGTAATGGTGTGTCTGTGCAAGCACCAGGTGTGTGGTACGTAATTCAGGGTCATGGCGACTCTATCACTGCTGAAATGTGTACGTTTGGGGCTACCTACGATGCACGTATCAGCGTGTATACAGGGTCATGCGGTTCCTTTACCTGTGTCGCGGCCGATGATAATGGCTGTGGACCAGTTGATGAACCCTCGGTGTCATGGCAATCTGTAGCCTGTGAGACTTATTATGTATTGGTGCATGGTACCAATGGGGAAACAGGAGACTACATTTTGAATATTTCAAGCCCGACACAGAGCACTATTTCAGATCCAGTTACAGCTGATGATGAGATTTGTATTGATGAGACAACCACATTGAATGGTAATGCTTCATCTACCGATCCAGCGTTTGCTCCACTAACTTACAGTTGGGCGCCAGCAGCGGATCTTACTACACCAAATGCAGCAACAACAACATTTGATCCATCCGCACCAGGTACTTATGTTTTCACCTTGACAGTTACAGATCAGCAAGGATGCTCTGATGAGAATACAGTTACTGTTGTTGTTAATGACCTGCCCGTAGTTAGTGTGACACAACTAGCCGCAGAGTATTGTTTGAACGATCCGGCCACTACCTTGATTGGTTCGCCTTCAGGTGGTATTCTTACAGGCCCAGGGTTAAGTGCAGCGGTTATTTTTGACACAACTATTACCGCTCAATCACAGACTGAAACAGCTAGCAGCACACCTCTTAATGTGCCGGCCAACTTCCCAAGCAGTAGTGGAGGTTCGACTGCCGATACCACATTTGCTTCTGTAACATTGAGCGGAGCATCGGGTACTGTAGGTAATGGTGCAGCGGAGATAGCTACGGTTTCGGTTACTATTGACCATACTTGGAATAGTGATCTTGATGTGTTTTTACAAGCTCCAAATGGGGCACAGATGGAATTGTGGACGGATGTAGGTGGTTCATCTGATGGTTTTGATGTGGTAATAGATGATAATGCCGGATCGCAGATACAATCTGCCAGTACTGGAGGGTCACCATATGCTGTGACAGGTACCTTCCAGGCGGAATCTGGCGTATTAATGAATTCAGCATTAGCGGGTAGCCCACTAAATGGTACATGGACATTAAAAGTATTTGATGATGTTGGAGGTGATCCTGGCGTTTTAGAAAACTTCTCCATAGCGTTCAATTGGGAGGATTCTACTTTCACTCCAATTGGTGGTGCTGACGTAGCGGATTTCTCTCCTGCTGCCGCAGGTGTTGGCACACATACAATAACCTATACGTATACAGATTCTAACGGGTGTACTAATACCGCTACTACAACCACGGAGGTATTGGCCTTGCCAGCAGTTTCATTCACTGGCTTAGCCGCAGAATATTGTGTGGATGACATGCCGGTTAGTTTGACAGGATCTCCTACGGCAGGTACATTCTCTGGTACCGGTGTAACCGATCTAGGTGGAGGATCTGGCGAATTTGACCCAATGGCCGCTGGTGTTGGCACACATAATGTTCTCTACACCTATACCGATCCATCAACTGGGTGTACCAACACGGATACACAGTCAGTCATTGTAAATGCACTTCCAATTGTGTCATTTACTGGTTTGAATGGCCTGCCTTATTGTGTGAGTGATGGTAATGATACCTTGACCGGTACACCTGCCGGTGGTACGTTCTCCGGTGACGGAATCGTAGCTAACCTCGGTGGTGGTTTGGGTGTGTTTAATCCCAATTCACTCGGTTTACCAGGTGACTACACCGTTTACTATACCTATACGGAGCCAAGCACTGGTTGTACAAATGTTGATAGCCAAACGGTAACCTTGATCTCAACCGGTAATGACCTTTGTGAAAATGCCATCCCGGTTCGCGTAGGTGATGTAGTATCTGGAACTACCGAATGTTCTACTATAGATGTTGCTCCTTTCTGTGTGGTACCTATTGACGCACCAGGCGTTTGGTACACAGTAGAGGGAACAGGTGGAACTATTACACTTGACCTTTGTAATATTCCGGGTACCACTTATGATACTCGTATCAACGTATATTCAGGTGATTGTAACAACCTGACTTGTGTAGCGGGTAATGATGATGGAGCAGCCTGTGGTTTCGCTTATCCATCTACTGTTACCTTCAATTCGAGTGCTTGCGAAACGTACTATATCCTGATTCAAGGATTTAACAATATTACAGGCGACTTTGTAATGTCTGTAAGTGGTAGCTTGAATAACGTAACGGCTGATGCCGGTGCCGATCAAGTTATTTGCGAGGATGAGACAGCCGTATTAGGGGGAGCTCCGACAGCTTCTGGTGGAAATCCTGGATACACTTACAGCTGGGCGCCTGCCACTGATCTAAGCAGTGCAACTGTAGCCAACCCAACATTCACACCTTCAGCTGCCGGCACATTCACTTACGTAGTGACTGTTACCGATAATACAGGTTGTGTAGACGAGGATACAGTACAAGTAACGGTTAATCCACTTCCAGTTCTGTCTATCCCCGGTTTGGCAGCTGAGTACTGTGTAGATGATGAGTTCACTATTTTACAAGGTAACCCAACTGGCGGCACATTTACGGCTACTTCCGGGTTGATCAATATCAATTATGGTGGTGCGCCATTCAGCCAAAACTTGATTGCTACACCACAAACCATTCCTGATAATGATCCAGTAGGACTGAGTATTTCTCAGACAGTAACCGTTCCTGGTACAGCGCTTGGTGTAGATATGACTTTAGAGTCTATTGATGTAGTGATTGACCACGGTGCTTTGGGTGATATCTACTTTGAAGTAGAAAATCCAGCGGGTAATACAGTTACATTATTTAACCGGCCTGTAAATGGTGCCGGCAACTGTTTTGCTGACGATGTGAACGCTTCATTCGTTTGGGGCACTGCAAACCCTGCAGATGCAGTTTGTGCGGGTGTTACAGGTGACGTAAATGCTTCAACTGGATTCGATGTAAACGACTTGAATGACGGCACCAATCCAAACGGTGCTTGGGAGTTCACAGTACGTGACCTCGATCCGGGCTTTACGGGTTCAGTAACCAGTGTAACACTGAATTTCAGTGCACCTGGTGTTGCTTTCGACCCTGCTACTGCGGGTGTGGGCACACACACTGTAACCTATACTTATACAGATGGAAACGGTTGCACCGCTACACTTGATCAAGAAGTGGTGGTTAACCCGTTGCCTGTTGTTTCCTTCACAGGACTGGAGCCATTCTACTGCTTCGATGCCGAAATTGACACTTTAACGGGAACACCAAGCGGTGGTATCTTTGCTGGCAACGGCATTACCAATACGCCTGATACAACAGTAGTATTTATTGACGAGGACTTTAATAATTGCGTACAGCCTGCAGGCTGGTCAACCAACGTCATTACTGGACCAGACAACTTTGACTTTAGTTTGACCAGTGCTTCTCCAGTATTTATGGATGGTACTTGTGCACCAATACTTGACGCTAGCAATGCAGCTAATATAGTAGAGTTGTATAGCCCTGTTATTGATGTTACAGGTTACGCTGGACTTTTTGTTTCCTACCGGGGCGACTTCCAGGATTTCGCTGGTAACGGTGACTACTTTTTCGAAATATTCGATGGTAGCAACTGGGTAACCGTATATTCTCAAACAGCAGATGGAGACTTCATTGTGTCTGGTGATATTTCGCCTTTTATCAATGCTAACTTCCAGATGCGCTGGCGCTATGAAGATAATGCCGGTTTAAGCTGGGGTCTCGGAGTTGATGATGTATTGTTGGAGGCTTATCCTTCCTTTACTTCTACATTCAATCCTGCTCTAGCAGGTGGTGGACAGCATACAATTTTCTACACCTACGTAGATGCCAATGGTTGTTCCAATGTCGACTCCCAGACTACTATCGTTAATCCTGAGATCATCGTAGATGCTGGTCCAGATGCTACGATCTGTGCCAATGAAGAGATTGTACTCGGTGGTTCACCGACAGCCGCAGGTGGTTCCGGAACCATAGATTATGTTTGGACACCTGCTACCGGCTTGAACGATGCTGCTGCAGCTAACCCTACATTTGATCCACCTTCAAACGGTACATATGTATTTGATGTAGTTGCTTCTGATTCTTTAGGAT
>CAJXXO010000009.1 GCA_913062655.1 uncultured Bacteroidota bacterium
CTCTGGTGGGACCTGCGGCAGCAATCGAAGGCCCATCCGGAGGATGAAGACCTACCCTTGTACCGTAGGGTCAGACACCGACTATCCCTGCTGAAACTTGCTGGTCTGGTGGGTGTACCCATTGCTATCTCACTTATACTCTGGTATACCTACGATGATAGCGACCAATCCACGGCAGAAGTGGTTGTTGTGCAGCCGAACATCGACCCCTACACCCAAAAGTTCAGAGGTGCACCCGACTTCATTCCGTATGCACAACAAGTAGATCGCATGCTACGCCTCAGCGACTCCCTGCTTACCGACTCCACCGCGGTTGTTGCCTGGCCGGAAACCAGTATGCCGGGCGGATTGGACGTAAGAGACATATGGCGCTTCCCACAAGTGCAACAGGTCGTGGAATGGGTACAACAATATCCTTCATTGGCTATGATGATCGGCATTGAAGGGTACGTCCGCTATGGCGACTACCGGGCTACAGCCACAGCACGCTATTATGAGGATGCGGATGAATATTATGACGCCTTTAACACAGCCATATATCTTACAGCAGATACGGGGCAATTTACCTATTACCACAAGTCCAAGTTGGTGCCCGGTGTGGAGCGTATGCCTTATCCGGAAGTATTTCGCTTCCTCGAAGGATTCGCCATCAACATGGGTGGTATAAGTGGCAGCCTGGGCACGCAGCATGACCGTGAGGTATTTTATACCACTGATAGTCTGGGACTGGCCCCTATCATATGCTATGAATCTGTTTTTGGCGATTTCGTAACCGATTATGTGGCTAAAGGGGCCGACTTGCTTTTCATCATCACCAATGACGGATGGTGGGGCAATACGGCCGGTTATAAGCAACATTTGGCTTATGCCCGGCTACGTGCTATTGAAACCAGGCGATCTATTGCCCGCTCGGCCAATACGGGCATCAGCGGATTTATCAATCAGCGCGGTGAGATTCGGCAGACTACCGATTGGTGGGTGCCTACTGCTGCCCGGTCTTCTTTGCGCATCAATACCGCTACTACCGCCTATGTCCAATATGGTGATGCCGTTGGCCGCACAGCAGGTTTAATCGCTATACTCTTGTTGTTGTATACTTTCGTGTCGGGGCGAACGAATGCTTTCTTTTACCGAAGAAATAAAATGGGTTAATGATTACAGAACTCGAACACCTTTGCAACGAAACCATATCTGCCGTGCGTCATGTAGGTCACTTTATCCGGGAAGCCGGAGAAGAACCCGGTCAGCGACAAGTGGCCGCCAAAGAGCGCAATAGTTTTGTAACCGATATTGATGTGGCCAGCGAGAAACGGCTGGTGAAAGCTTTACAAAAAATACTGCCAGACGCATCCTTCATCACAGAAGAAGACACCGTAGACAATGGTTCGCGACAATTGGCCTGGGTGATTGACCCAATAGATGGCACCACCAATTTCATGCATGGTGTACCCTGTTATTCCATTAGTGTGGCCTTAGTTCGTGAGGGAGAGCCGGTGCTGGGCGTTGTATATGAAATCACACAAGACGAGTGCTTCTATGCGTTCAAGGGAGGTGGTGCATTCCTGAATGGCAAACCGATAAAAGTGTCGCGCACGGAAGCGATGGCCGATGCCTTGATCGCGACCGGGTTTCCGTATCACGACCACAGCAAAGTGGAAGCCCTGCTCAACATACTCCGCGACCTTATCACCGGGGCGCGGGGTATTCGTAGGTTTGGTTCTGCCGCTGTCGACCTGGCCTATGTAGCGTGTGGACGATTTGACGCTTTCTATGAGCACACCTTGAACATTTGGGATATAGCCGCAGGTGTGCTGATCGTGCAGGAGGCGGGTGGCACGGTGTCTGACTTTGCCGGCCGCCACCATTATTTTGACAATGGCCAGGTAATAGCTGCGCCTGCGCTATTGCAACCGAAGCTTGTCGCCCTGGTTAAAGGCCATTTTTTCGAGACCGATTAAATGTGCAACGCTCGATCTTCCGTAGCCGCCAGTACGGCTTCTTTCACCGCTTCACTGTAAGTAGGGTGCGGGTGACTCATGCGGGCAATATCCTCTGCTGAGGCACGGTATTCCATTGCCACTACGCCTTCAATGATAAGGTCAGCGATACGAGGTCCGATCATATGCATGCCCAATATCTCATCCGTTTCCTTGTCGGCCAGCACCTTTACAAAGCCATCGGTATCCATAGAGGCACGAGCCCGGCCACTGGCCTTAAAGGGAAACTTACCCACCTTGTAGGTACGGCCTTCCTCTTTCAGCTCCTCCTCCGTAAAGCCCACACCCGCAGCCTCCGGCCAGGTATAGGCTACATTGGGAATCAGGCGGTAGTTGATATGCGGTTTTTGGCCGGCTAAATGTTCGGCTACCAGAATGCCTTCTTCCTCTGCTTTGTGGGCCAACATAGCGCCACGAACGACATCACCAATAGCATAAATATTCTCCACGTTGGTTTGTAGCGCCTCATTGACCGGCACCTGGCCTTTGTCATTGGTTTCGATACCAACATTTTCCAGCCCCAGGCCTGCTGTGTATGGCTTTCGACCTACGGCCACCAGGCAGTATTCTGCTTTGAAGGTCTGCTCTTCCCCTTTCGGATCATCGGCTTTTACCGTTACAGAGCGGGTGGTGGTCTTTACTTCCTTCACCTTGTGCTTCAGCAGGATATTGACCCCAATTTTGCTCATCACCTTCTTCATTTCCTTGCCCAGATCTGCATCCATGCTCGGAATCAAGCGATCCATGTATTCTATGATGGTGACCTCTACGCCCAAACGACCGTAAACAGAGCCCATTTCCACGCCTATGATACCTCCACCGATGATGACCATGGATTTGGGTAGTTTTTCCAGGCTCAAGGCTTCGGTGCTGGTAATTACCCGTTTTTTGTCGATTTCGATAAACGGCAGGGAAGCCGGCTTGGAGCCGGTGGCAATGATAACCTTATCTGTAGTGATCTCCTGCGCCTTACCCTTTGCCGGTTTAACAGAGATGGTATGCGCATCTTTGAACGAGCCCACTCCGGTGTGAACATCCACCTTATTCTTCTTCATCAGAAAGCTAACCCCATCGCAGGTTTGCTGCACCACCTCTGACTTCCGCTTGATCATCTGCTTAAAGTCGATGTTAACGTCACCCACTCCAATGCCATGTTCACTAAACTCGGTCTTGGCCTTATGCACGTGCTCCGTGCTATCGAGCAAGGCTTTAGAGGGGATGCACCCCACATTCAGGCAGGTACCGCCCAAGGTGTTGTACTTTTCGATCAAGGCTGTTTTCATGCCCAGTTGCGCGCAGCGAATAGCCGCCACGTAGCCACCGGGGCCTGAACCAATTATCGTCACATCATATTGGAAGTCGCTCATATTGCCAGTATCCTTTCAGGATGAGTGTTTTGGGTTTATAGTCCTAAGAGTTGTTGTACCGGGTCCGCCCCCAGCAGCATCTTCTCGGGATGTTCCAGGTAGTCTTTTACGCGCACCAGGAAGCTCACCGATTCTTTGCCATCGATGATGCGGTGGTCGTAGCTCAGGGCTACATACATCATGGGTTTGATTACCACTTCACCGTTGATAGCCATCGGGCGCTGTTCGATCTTGTGCATACCCAGGATCGCGCTCTGCGGTGCATTCAGAATGGGCGTGGAAAGCAAAGAACCGAAAACACCCCCATTGGTGATGGTGAAGGTACCCCCCGTCATTTCATCCAGGTCCAGTTCGTTTTTACGGGCACGGGTGGCCAGCTCGATCACCTTTGCTTCTATCTCGGCCATGCTTAGCGATTCTGCGTTGCGTATGACCGGTACAACCAGTCCGCGATCGGTTGAAACAGCAATGCCCATATCCACATAATCGTGATATTGCAATGTTTTCCCATCGCCTTGTATTTGTGCATTAACCGCTTCAAATTCCTGCAACGCCAATACACAGGCACGTGTAAAGAAGCTCATGAAGCCAAGTCCTACGCCATGTTCTTCCTTAAACTTCTCTTTGTACTGCTTACGTAGGTTCATGATTGGCTCCATGTCCACCTCGTTGAAGGTGGTCAACATGGCCGTTCCATTTTTGGCCTCCACCAACCGGTCTGCAATGGTTCTCCGCAGTCGGCTCATCTTTTCTGTGCGTACCTCGCGGCTGAAGTCGCCTCCGGCCATACTAATGCTTCCGCTGGCGGCTGCCGGCTTTGGTGTAGGACTCGGTGCAGGTGCCGACTCTTTTGCTTCGGCTTGCACACCCTTATCCAGTGCATCCTGCACATCTTGCTTCGTAATGCGACCGTCTTTACCTGTACCTTTTATCTGCTCAGGCTTAAGGTCGTTTTCTTTCATCAGTTTGGCAGCTGCAGGTGAGGCATGCCCGGTAGCGTAGGTGGTCTCCTCAGCGGTTTCTTCGGCAGGTGTCTCGGCCGCGTCCGCTTTCTTCTCTTCAGGCCCGGCATCTGCTTTTGCCTCCTTTTTATCTGCATCCTTGCTGTCTCCGGCTGGTGCTTCGGCCGCTGTATCAACAGTAGCTACTACTGCGCCAATCTCCAGGTCATCCCCTTCCGAGGCCACAAACTTGATGACACCCGCCTCTTCAGCCGGTAACTCCAGGGTAGCCTTATCAGACTCCAACTCACATATTTCCTGATCGACCTCAACGTAATCCCCTTCGTTGACCAGCCAACTGCTGAGGGTTACTTCGTTTATCGATTCGCCTACATTCGGCACTTTCAGTTCTACAATGGCCATATAAAACGGTCCTTTAGCTTATGCAAATACTTGATTGATTAGGGATTCTTGTTCTTGGGTATGGATCTTGTGATAACCGGTGGCCGGTGATGCGCTAGACTTCCGCGCAATCAGCTCCCAATCGACCTTGCGGTAACAGCTCAGCATGTATACCCAGCCGCCCATATTGGCCGGTTCTTCCTGCAACCATATCTTTTTGGCCTTTGGGTACTTGGCCATGATCTCATCGATCTGTTGGTAAGGCAATGGATAAAGCTGCTCCAAGCGGGCAATGACCATGTCATCACGCTGCTCTTTCTCCTGACGCTCCAACAAGTCGTAATAGATCTTACCAGAGCAGAACACCACTTTTTTCACGGAATCGGCCTTGCCGGAGTACCACTCATCGATGATAATTTCACGGAAACCCCCTTTTGTAAAGTCTTCTTTGTGCGACATACACTTAGGGTACCGCAGCAAGGATTTAGGTGACATCACAACCAGCGGTTTGCGGAATGGCCATGCCAGTTGTCTCCGCAAGGCATGGAAGAAATTGGCCGGCTCGGTGATATTGGCCACTACCATATTGAACTCCGCGCAAAGCTGTAAGAATCTTTCCAGGCGTGCACTGGAATGCTCGGGCCCTTGCCCTTCGTAGCCATGAGGCAGTAGCATTACCAATCCGTTCATGCGCTGCCACTTGCTCTCTGCGCTACTGATAAATTGATCGATTACCACTTGCCCGCCATTGGCAAAATCGCCAAACTGTGCCTCCCAGACCACCAGACTCTGCGGTGAGGCCATGGCATAGCCGTATTCGAAGCCGAGTACGGCATACTCCGATAAGAGCGAGTTGTATATGCGAAAACGGGCATGCTGGTCATCGTATAGATGGTCTAAACGATTGTATTCCTTGCCATCTTCATTGAAGAGCTTAGCGTGCCGGTGAGAGAAGGTACCGCGAATGGAATCTTGTCCGCTGATGCGTACATCGTTGCCATCACGCAGGATAGCCGCGTAAGCCAGCAATTCTGCAGAGGCCCAATCCATTTGGCCGGTTTCGAAGTAATTCTTCCTCCGCTTGTCCAGCATCTTTTGCACCTTGCGCAGTGCATCGAAGCCCTCCGGCACTTTGATAATGCGTTGCACCAGCTCCTCCAGGGTGTCCATATCAATGGCTGTCTCCGGGCTGGTCACAAAGTCTTCCGGTTTACTTCTGCGGAGCTTTTTCCACCACAATTCCGGCTCCTGGTAATGGTAAGGCAAAGGTTTTTCTTTCACCAGCTCCAGCGCTTTGTTCATATTGCGCTTAAACTCTTCCTGCATCTCCTTGGCCAATTCTTTTTCGATGGCCCCTTGATTCAACAGCTTCTCAAGGTAGATCTCCCGGGGATTAGGGTGCTTGTTGATTAGTTCATAGAGGTGTGGCTGCGTATACTTGGGGTCATCCCCTTCATTGTGGCCATGCTTACGGTAGCAGACCATATCCACGAAAATGTCTTTGCCAAACTTTTGCCGGTAGGCGGTGGCCAAACGCACCGCATACACTACCGCTTCTACATCGTCTCCATTGACATGTATTACAGGCGCTTTAACCGTTGCGCCAATGCTGGTGCTGTAGTGCGAGGAGCGGGCATCATCAAAATCGGTGGTAAAGCCGATCTGATTATTGATGATAAAGTGAATCGTTCCACCAACCTGATAACCCTTAAGCTTACTCATCTGCAGCACCTCGTAGACGACCCCCTGACCAGCTACAGCAGCATCGCCATGCACAGCAATCGGTAGTATACGATGGGTCTCGGAGTTGTACAGTATGTCTGCCTTAGCCCGGCTAAAGCCATGAATCACGGGCGTAACTGCCTCAAGGTGCGATGGGTTGGGGCTGAGCTTGATGTTAACGGTTTTACCGTGGTCTGTCGTGATCTCGGAGGAATACCCCAGGTGATACTTCACGTCACCATCGCCCATGGTGAGGTCCGGGTCAGCAGTACCTTCAAATTCGTTGAATATCTGCTCATAGGTCTTGCCCAGGATATTGGCCAGCACATTGAGGCGCCCACGGTGCGCCATGCCAATGACCACCTCTTCAACACCCGCTTCTGCACCTTGCTCTATGATCTCCCAAATGGCCGGTATAGTGCTTTCTCCGCCTTCGAGAGAAAATCGCTTCTGTCCGATATACTTGGTGGAGAGAAACTCCTCAAATACCACCGAACCATTGAGATGGCGGAGCATGGACCGCTTATCGTCAATCGAAAAGTCTATAGCATCGGCTGATTCCTCCACGTATTTCTTAAACCACTGCTTCTCCTCATTATTGGTGAGGTACATGTACTCGAAGCCGAGGTTATTGCAGTACACGTTGCGCAGTTTCTCCAGGATAGCCCGCAAAGACGCTTTGCCGAGCCCCAGTGCTTCACCCGCTACAAACTCCGTGTCCAGATCTGATTCAGACAGTTCGAAGAAATCCAGCTCCAGGTCGGCATTCCGGTCTTTCCGTTGACGCACAGGATTGGTGGGGGCAATCAGGTGTCCCTTTCTACGGTAGGCATCTATTAGCGCATAGACCTTAAATTCCTTTGGCGAAATGGCCCCACCCGCTGAACCATTGGCAGCGGTGACGGCAAAATCGAAGCCCTGAAAAAACGAGCGCCACTCTTGGGCTACGCCATCAGGATTCTTTTTGTAATCTCGATAAAGGGATTCAATGTAGGAAGGATGCGCGCTGGAGACAACATTCAATGGATCCATTAGGCACTGCGAAATTTTAGCTGCAAATATCGGTTATTTGCGTGGAAGCCACGACTCCACTCGATAAATGATTTTCTATCTAAGGCGACTGACCGTAAAAGGGTTCACATCAATTCAACAAATAATTGAAGCCGACTACTACAGCCGGTACACCATGATTGGTTTTACCACGATTATCCAGTCCAATCAAGGTCGGTTTATAGTCCTCCGATTCCACCTCACTGAGCCCATAATCCAGCTTTATCAATACATCTAAAGTCAAATAGTCTGACAGGTTGAATCCAGCCCCGAAATTGAGGGTCCAGGAGAGGTCAATGCCATTGTAGTCTTCCGGTGCAATGTCATAGCGCTCCTCAATGTCACCATTCGCATCGGTGGAGGCCCCAGCCAGAAAGCCCAGCTCCGGCCCGGTTTCAAAAACAAACATGGCCGTACTGTAAGGGTCGGTATTGAAACGAAAAGCAATCGGGACACGCACGTATTGCAACTGCTGATACCATTCTGCGTTGGTGTTGGCATTTTCGTAGCGCTGCCCCCAGGTAGCGTAAAACGGAGATACCGCTATCCCCACATAGTCGGTAAAACTATATTGCGTGTGTAGACCAAAGCCAAAATTGTAGGTAGGGGCAATATCCAGGTTACCGGCCGACTCATCCCAGTCATCTTGATTAATTAGGAACGAGGCCAGCGGTGTCATCCTCGCACCGACATGAAAGCCTTCCTGGGCTTGCAATGCAGCGTTTGACAATACGATTAACAAGAGGGGAAGTATCCACTTTTTCATAGCTATGTTTTGAGTATACTACCAAAGGTACAAGTAAAAAAGTGAATGCGCACCTATGGCTTTAATCCGATAGCCCATCCGATTTTTCTGAGAGGTATTTTGTATTTTGATAAAACACCGTATTTTTGCATTCTCATTTTTCAAAAAGGCTATACATGGCACACCATAAATCAGCAAAGAAGCGCATCCGTCAGGCAGAGACGCGTAGAGCACGCAACCGCTACTACGGTAAAACGACTCGTAACCTGGTACGCAAGCTTCGCGCCACTGAAAACAAAACAGAAGCAGAAAAACTGTTACCTACGGTAATGCAGGCAGTTGACAAGCTGGCCAAGCGAGGTGTGATCCATAAGCGCAATGCAAGTAATTTGAAGTCTTCGCTGCAGCGTCATGTGAATAAGCTGTAGGCGCAAAACCATACGATACTAAAAGAAAGCATGTCTATCGAAGGCATGCTTTTTTTGTTTGTATACCCGTCCCTTGTTATTTTAGGGGAATGGATCCCTATCACCAACCGCTGAATATCAAGGCCTGGGCAGAAGAAGACCGCCCGCGTGAGAAATTGCTGCTACAAGGTAAGCAGGCCCTTACCGAAGCCGAACTAATGGCCATCCTCATCGGCTCCGGCACCACTAAGGAGACAGCCGTCCATCTCTGTCAACGCATTCTGGCGGATTATGAGCACAATCTACATGCGTTGGGTAGGCTGTCTGTCCATCAACTGATGCAGTACCGGGGCATCGGCCAGGCCAAAGCAATAACCATAGTAGCCGCTTTGGAGCTGGGGCGCAGGCGACAAGCCGCAGAGCGAAAGAAAAAGCCCCACATAACTGCCAGTCGCGATGTGTATGAGCTGATGCAACCGGTACTGGGCGACCTGCCCCATGAAGAATTTCACATGCTCTACCTCAACCGCTCCAATAAGGTACTGCTGCGCGAACGGGTAAGTGTAGGAGGCGTGACCGGAACGGTAGCCGACATAAAACTAATGCTGAAAACTGCTGTCAATGCTTTGGCATGTGGCATGATAGCCTGCCACAATCATCCATCCGGTAGTCTGCATCCAAGCCATGCAGATATCAAACTCACTAAAAAATTAAAAGAAGCCGGTGAATGGTTGGATGTAAAATTGTTGGATCACCTGATCATTACTGACGAAGGATACTACAGTTTTGCTGACGAAGGGCAATTGTAGAATACAGGTAAAAAAGCACCATCGAATAGCATTTGTCCGATATCCCTCGTATTTTTAACCCTCTGTTAAATGCTCAACGCACTGAAAATGAACATTATGAGAAAAGGATTACTACTTGTTTTTTCCCTATGCCTAACCACACTTGCCATGGCACAGTTTGCCTCCAAGTACGGTTCGGTAACTTCTGAAGGTCGCATAGACCGGGCACAGATTATCCTGTATGATTCAATCTACAATGAGTCCAGCGTAGACTTGACACCCCGCTGGAAGCGTACCGTCAATGATTTGGTAGGCAGTTGGGAGTCTGCTGTATGTATTGGCGAATTGTGCTATGCCGCTACTGAGAGTGAAGGTTTCTTTGCCGATGTGTTCCTTGCGGGTACCAGACAGTTGGTAAGTTGCTACTTCTATCCGGATCAGTCTACCAATGGCCAATCGAATGTGGAAGTTTCCATCTACGACCCCAATGATTCGCTGACCAGCCACGTAACCCTCAATTTTACCTTTAATGGTTGGCCCTTAAGTGTTGAAGAGGCAGAAGCCAACGGTGGTCTGCAATTGTACCCCAACCCGGCTACCGACCAGCTATTCATTGAGTATACCTTAGATCGTCCGACTGCTATTCAGGTATTTGACCTGCAAGGACGCATGGTTTGGAGTTCCGCCAACTTGCAACCGGGCAACCGAAATATCATTCCCATCGGCCATTTAGCTGATGGGCAGTATTTGCTCCACATGATCGGTGATGATGGGCAAACGGTCGTCTCTAAGGCGTTTACCAAGCAATAAAAACCAGTCCCCACATAAAAAAAGCCGTCTCCTGCAAGGCGGCTTTTTTTATTTCCATCTGGCGCTTAATGGCTGGCCAGTTCTTCCAGTTTTTCTTCCAGCTTGTATTCGTTGCCTTCAATATAGCCATGCTCCACTTCCAGTATCTCTCCTTTATCATTGACCACCAAAGTCAGTGGTGGCGTGATGCCATTGACCGCCTGGAAAAAGTTTTGGTTGGCATCTAAAACAATGCGGTAATCAAACCCTTGCCCGTCAACGTAAGGTCGAATCTGCGGCTGTGTGCGCGTATCATCAATAGAAACGGCCACCAACTCCACATCATACAAGTCTTGCCAGTCTGGGTAGAGGTAGGCGATATTTTCCAACTCATTGCGGCAGGGCTTACACCACGTAGCCCAGAAGTTAATGATGGTAATTTTCCGACCGTTGGTTTTTACCACATCAAGGATGGAGACCTTCTCTCCTTCCATCGTTTCTACCGTAATATCAGGCAGATAGTCTTGTGCGGTGGCAGCCAGGCTAAGGGTACTTACAAACAACAGGGTTACTATCCATTTCATAGGTATCAATTTTCTTGCGGTGCAAATAATGCGAAAAGCGTGCCACAAATTATTCAAAATTGTGTCAAACCAAGGGTTAATACTTCGATTTCCTTCTTACCTCTATGGAAATCCCTAAATTTAGCCCCTCCAATTAAATGCCGGTCCATGATGCGTATTGCGTTTGCAACGCTCCTCCTGTTTGGTGCTACAATTTTCGCTTGGGGTCAAGGCTCCATAACCGGGTCGCTGGAAGCAACGACCAAGTGGTTTATGCGCGATTCGCTCATCGATGCCACGGGCACACCACAATATGACAATCAGTTGGTAGGCACTTATGGTTGGCTCACCACCAACTATACCAATCGCGACTGGAACCTGGATGCGGGACTTCGACTGGACCTCTTCCACAACTCTGATTTGCAAAATCCTACTGAGTCCTTTACCGGTGCAGGCATTGGTCGTTGGTATATCAAGAAACAGATCAAAGAACTCACCATTACCGGTGGCTACATTTACGACCAGATCGGGAATGGTATCATTTTCCGCGCCTACGAAGCCCGTCCATTGGCTATTGACAATGCGTTGTTTGGCGTACAGGTACAATATGATTTTAATGAGAACTGGTACATCAAAGGCTTTACCGGGCAGATGAAGAACCGTTTTGAGCGCTATGATCCCATCATTCGAGGGATCAACGTGGAGGGCTTTCACAAACTGGGTGAGAAGGTGACCGTAGCCCCGGGGTTTGGGGTCGTCAACCGAACCATCGACAACAGTTCGATGGACATCATGGTGAGTAATATAGAATCTTATCCGGTAGAAGAGCGATTTATCCCACGGTTCAACAACTATGCCTTTACCGTTTATAATCGGTTGAATTACCAAAATCTAAGCTGGTTTGTAGAGCTCTCCTACAAGACAGAGGAGGCGATTACCAATGCCAACGATCGACTGGTCAATGAAGATGGCACCAACGTGCTGACCATGCTAACCTATTCCACCAGAGGGTTGGGCATTACAGCACAATTCAAACGTACCGAAAACTTTGTGCTGCGCACCTCCCCCAACGAGACGGTACTGGATGGCTTGATTAACTTTTTACCTCCTATGGCGCGGCAAAATACCTACATGCTAACTGCCCGCTATAATGCCGCCACCCAGTTTTTGGGCGAAATGGCCTATCAGTTTGATGTGGTAGCCAAGCCGAGTCGGGAGTGGTCCTTTTCCGGTACCTTTTCTGACATCCGCAACCTGAAAAACGACCTGCTTTTTCGTGAGCTCTACCTGGAGTCGGTATACAAAAAAGGGCGCGACCTGAAGCTTACCTTTGGCGGGCAGATGGTGCAGTATAATCAGTTGGTCTTTGAGACCAAAGGCGACTCTCAGCTCGTATCCATAGTGCCCTTTGCCGAGATGACATATCGATTCAATCGTAAAACCTCCTTGCGCGCAGAGTTGCAGTATATGAACAATGAGGAAGATTTTGGTAGCTGGGTATTTGGCCTGGTGGAACTTAGTGTGGCGCCCAACTGGTCATTTGGGGTGTGGGATATGTGGAACATAAAACCCAAAAAGACCGAACAAGCCCTGCACTACCCGACTACCTGGGTAACCTATCGGAGTGGCGCCAACCGTTTTGAACTGGCCTATGTCAAACAGGTGGAGGGTATCGTATGTACAGGGGGTATCTGTCGATTTGAACCCGCTTTTAGTGGTGTGCGTTTTACGCTCAACTCTACCTTTTAAACTGAATGGCATGCAGCAAAAGACTTTATACCTAATCGTACTTGGCCTATTGGCCCTGGTAGCCAGTAGCTGCACTGAGCTGGGTCCACCCATTAGTTTTAAGGACAACAGTGCCTTGCTCGATACCTCTTACATCGACAACAACCTCCCCACCAATACCTACAAAAAGGTGGTGATCGAAGAATTTACAGGCGCCACCTGCAACAATTGCCCGCGGGGAGCCGAAACCATCAAAGATATCCTCACCAAGCACCCGGATAGCGTATTTGCCATAGCCATTCACAACGACAATCCCCTTGCCTCGCCCCATTCAGGTGCAGAAGATTTTCGCACCGCAGAGGGCATTCAGATCAGCCAGCGGCTGGGTGGTACGGCTGCTATTCCCAGTGCCGGTATCGATCGGCATAAGTTTCCCAACACTACGCAATTGGTTGTCTTTCGCAGCAGATGGGAAGGTTCCGTAGAAGATCAGCTCGAAAAAGCCCCCGCAGTCGACTTGCAGTTGGAACAAGACTTCAATGCCTCTACGCGCGAGTTGACGGTAACCGCTACCATTCATTACCTCCGCGATGTGGATACTACCACTCACCTCAGTATCGCTATCACGGAAGATGACATCATCAGTCCGCAGACGATGCCTGACTTGAGTGTCAACCAGAACTATAAGCACCAACACATTTTTCGCACCATGCTCACCCCCACTTTCGGTTTGTTAACCCACCCGGAAACGGTACGGGGGCGTGTAGTAATCAAGTCATTCCGTACTACCCTACCAGAAAACTGGGTGGCCGCCAACTGCAATGCCGTGGGTTTTGTCCACTACATCGGTGATTCTGATGAGATATTGCAGGCCGAGGAGATCGACATCGAGTGATTCGCTAAAATCGCTGCCCTTACCCCTTGTAGCCCTGTGGCTTTTGTAACTTTGCCCGCTGACAGATTCAGCGACACATGAAGATTTCCTATAGTTGGTTACAAGACTACCTTCAACTCGACCACAAGGGTGAGCCGGTGCGGCTTACGCCCCAGGAGGTAGCTGATATGCTCACCGAGATTGGCCTGGAGGTAGAGGAACTAACCCATTACGAAGCCGTACCTGGCAGCTTAGAAGGATTGGTCATTGGCGAAGTACTCGATACCTGGCCGCACCCCAATGCCGACCGCCTGAAAGTGACAAAAGTAAATATTGGTGAAACCGAGCCCGCCATTATTGTATGTGGCGCACCCAATGTAGCGGCAGGCCAAAAGGTAGTTGTCGCTACGGTGGGCAGCACGCTCTACCCTACGGATGGAGAGCCGTTTGCCATTAAGAAAGCCAAAATTCGCGGTGAGGCCTCCTTCGGTATGATCTGTGCAGAAGATGAGATTGGGCTTGGCACCAGCCACGATGGTATTATGGTGCTGACAGAGGATGCTCCGGTGGGTCAACCAGCCGGAGAATTCTTTGGGGTGTATACCGACTGGATCATTGAAATTGGGCTGACCCCCAACCGTTCAGATGCCATGTCGCACATTGGTGTGGCCCGCGACCTCGTAGCCCATTTGAATGTTAACACCCCTTATCAGGCGACCTTGAAGTTGCCTGCACTACCCGAATTCCCATCCCCCGATCCATCCCTGCCTATTGAGGTATCAGTAGAAGATGAAGCAGCATGCCCCCGGTATTCGGGTATGGTTTTCGACCACCTGCACATCGGCCCTGCACCGAAATGGATGCAGGAACGACTGGAAGCTATTGGCGTGAAATCCATCAACAATGTGGTGGATATCACCAATTATATTCTCCACGAATGGGGCCAACCGCTCCACGCTTTCGACTATGCCGCCATTGCAGATCACAAAGTAGTGGTCAAAAAATTGCCGGCTGGCACCCCATTCCTGACACTCGATGAAGACGAGCGGCAACTGCACGAAGAAGACCTAATCATTTGCGATAGCCGGGGTGGCATGTGCATTGGCGGTGTGTACGGTGGCAAAGACAGTGGCGTTACCGAAAGTACCCACACCATTTTTCTGGAAAGTGCCTACTTCGATCCGGTGCACATTCGGAAGACGGCCTTGCGACACAACCTGCGCACCGATGCGGCCATGCACTTTGAGAAGGGCATCGACCCAAATCTTACCCTGCCGGCCTTACAGCGTGCAATCGACCTACTGGAGCGCTATGCCGGAGCTACGGTCGCTTCCGAATTGATCGACATCAACCCCAGGCCGGTGCAACCTGCGACAGTGACCCTCACAAAATCCTACCTGGAGACGATGGCAGGCGAACACCTGGATGACCGGAAAGTAGAAGAGATTCTTACGTCCATGGGCATGCAGGTTGACCTACAGCATGACGCCTTTGCGGTGAAAGTGCCTACCTATAAAACCGATGTCACCCGCCCGGCCGATGTGATGGAAGAATTGCTACGCGTGTATGGCTACAATAATATTCAGACACCTGAGACGATGCATACGGCCATTTCCATCCACGCCCAGGAGGATGTGTACGCCCACCGCGAGCGAGCCATGCAATTTTTGGCACATCGTGGTTTTCTGGAGTGTTACAACCTGTCCTTTCTGGCGGGCCATCAGCTCATCAAGGCCAACCAGGCCAAAGAAAGCGATGCCGCCTTATTGAATGCCCTGTCAGCCGAATTGGACATCATGCGGCCCGACCTCCTCTACGGTATGCTGCAAACGGCTGCCCATAATCTCAACCATAGAAATGACGACCTGAGGTTATTCGAATTGGGCAGACGATACGGACAAGGAGAAGATGGATTTGAAGAAAGTCATCAATTGTTGCTACTCATGACCGGCCGAGCAGCGGCTGAGAGTTGGGAATCACCTGAGCGCCCGGTTTCCTATTACGATATTAAACGTCCGGTGATGCATCTGCTGCAGCACCTTGGCGTGGAAGGTATAGATGCCGCACTGCTTGATCATGACCATTTTGACTATGGACAGACACTCACCAAAGGTCCATCTACGCTGGCCGATATCGGCAGGGTAGCCCCCCAATTGGCCAGGCAGTTTGACATCAAGAAACCGGTCTATGTGGCCCGCTTGCATTGGGATGCTGTTGAACAATTAGCTGATGACGCCAAGGTGTCGTTTACGGCTATTCCTCGCTTTCCAAGTATTCGTAGGGACCTGGCGTTGGTGATCGATAAGGAGGTTACGTATCAGCAATTGGAAGAATTGGCGTTGAAAGAAGGCGGTAAGTACTTGCAATCGGTAAATTTGTTTGACATTTACGAAGACAAGAAATTAGGCGAAGGCAAAGTATCCTATGCATTGAGCTTCATCTTCCGGGATGACCAAGCCACCCTGACCGACAAGCCTGTTGACAAGGCCATGCAGCGATTGATGGACCGTTATGCCAACGCCTTTGCGGCAACAATCAGACAATAATGGAGGCGATTAACCAACAAATAGCGCAAATTGAGGGTAAAGTGCAGCAACTCCTCGAACGGTACCATAAGGTGGTAGCCGAAAAGGAAGCCCTGCAGCAACAACTTCGGGAAGCGAAGGCAACCACGCAAGAGCAAGCCCAACGCATAACTGACCTGGAAGAAAAGGTGCGTACCCTGCAGATTGCCCGTGGTGCCACCAGCGATGTCAGTGATGAAAAGACGGCACTAAAACTGAAGATCAACGAGTACATCCGTGAGATCGACAAGTGTATCGCCATGCTAAATACCTAACCTATGAATCAGGAACTGATCAACATAAACGTGATTGTAGCCGACCGGCCTTACCGGCTCAAGATCAAGCCGGCCGAGGAAGAGACCATACGGCAAGCGGCTAAGCAGATCAACGATAAAGTCAAAGAATTTCAGAATACCTACGATGCCAAGGACAAGCAGGACTACCTGGCTATGGCTACCATTCTCTTTGCTGTAGAGGCGTTGAACGCCAGGAAAC
Source organism: uncultured Bacteroidota bacterium (assembly GCA_913062655.1). Lineage (GTDB taxonomy): Bacteria > Bacteroidota > Bacteroidia > Chitinophagales > S012-47 > CAJXXO01. Next base: position 16,433 of record CAJXXO010000009.1, read on the forward strand.
AGCCCCGAGTATCCGATCCCAATATCGGCCAGCGCCTGCAAGCACTGGAAGACGCGCTGGACAAAGCCCTGGCATAGCGACCAACCGGCACGGATAGATTTCATCCCCCTTTTGGCCGCCAGTTTTCTTAACTTTAGCATAATGTTTTGCCGATGACCGTTTGCACCGGTCTAATGGAGAAAGATTGATTCAAGAAACGTTTTTAAAGTGACTACACATGGACATCATAGCATTGATTATCGGACTAGCGATAGGCATCGCTGTCGGAGTGGTGGTGGTGCGTGTGCTATTGTCTGGCAATCACAAAAAGAAGATTGCTGAGGCAGAGACACAAGCCAGGAGCATACTGGAAAAAGCCGAACGAGAAGGCGAAAACCTAAAAAAAGACAAACTCCTTGAAGCCAAAGAGAAATTCATTCAGAAAAAAGCCGACTTCGAAGAATACGTCAACAAAAGAAAATCAAAACTCAGTCAGCGCGAACAATCCCTGAAAGACAAAGAAAAGCACCTGCAGTCAGCGCAAAGTAAAGTCAAGAATAAGGAAGATGAACTGGCTTCCATAAAGGAGAGCCTCAATCAGCAGCTAGAGCTGGTAGGCATCAAGAAATCGGAGCTTGAGAAGCAGCAAGACGAGCATGTGCGCAAGCTCGAAAAGATCGCCCGAATAACGGCAGATGAGGCGCGCAGTGAGCTCATTGAATCGCTGAAAGAAGAAGCGCGTACCCGTGGCATGCAGCACATCAAGGAAATCATGGATGAGGCCAAGCTGAAGGCCAACAAAGAAGCCAAAAAGATCATCATCCAAACCATACAACGAACGGCTGCAGAGCATACCATTGAAAACACCGTTTCGGTCTTCAACCTTGATTCTGATGATGTGAAAGGACAGATCATCGGTCGTGAAGGTCGGAATATCCGAGCGCTCGAAGCCGCCACCGGAGTGGAAATCATCGTAGATGACACACCAGAGGCGATCATTATTTCCGGGTACGATCCGGTACGCAGAGAGGTGGCTCGTTTGTCGCTGCAAAAACTGGTCGCTGACGGACGCATTCACCCGGCCCGCATCGAGGAGATCGTCAATAAGACGCGCAAGCAGATCAATGAGCAGATCATGGAAATCGGTGAGCGCACCGTGATTGAATTAGGCATCAATGGACTCCACCCTGAGCTGGTTCGCATGGTGGGCCGGATGCGGTTCCGCTCTTCCTATGGACAAAACCTGCTGCAGCACTCCAAGGAGGTAGCCAATCTTTGTGCTACCATGGCCGCTGAGTTGGGCCTCAATGTCAAACTCGCCAAGCGTGCAGGCCTCTTGCACGATATTGGAAAGGTGCCCGATGAAGAGAGCGAATTGTCGCATGCCTTACTCGGCATGAAACTCTGTGAAAAGCATGGCGAACACGAGGCCGTCTGCAACGCAGTAGGTGCCCACCACGATGAGATCGAAATGAAATTTATCATTTCCCCGCTGGTACAGGCGTGTGATGCCATATCTGGTGCCCGCCCTGGCGCACGCAGAGAGACCATGGAGCGGTACCTCGAGCGGATCAAAGAGCTGGAGACTGTGGCCCTAAGCTACGATGGGGTAGAAAAAGCCTACGCTATGCAGGCTGGCCGCGAGCTGCGGGTAATTGTATCAGCCGACACCGTAAGTGACGAGGCGGCTGAGGCCATCAGCTTCAACCTGTCAGATAAGATTCAAAATGAAATGCAATATCCAGGACAGATACGGGTGACGGTGATTCGCGAAAAGCGAGCCATTTCGTTTGCCAAGTAAAGTCCGCGTACAATAATTAGCGAGCGCCTGCCCTTTTCGGCAGGCGCTTTTTTATTTTCGTAGCATGAAAAGCATATTGCTCTGCCTATTAGGCGCCCTCTCTTTTTGGGCTGCCGGCTGCGGTACCTCACAGCCCTCCGCTACTACAGAATCAGACAACCTGACCAGCGATGCCGGCCAGTCGGTGCGGGTTATGTTTTACAACGTGGAAAACCTCTTTGACACTCTGGACTCGCCCGACACCCGGGATGGCTCCTTTTTACCCGATGGCAGCTACAGTTGGAATAGCTATAAGTACTACACCAAGCTCAAGCGCATCAGTAAGGTCATCCTCAATACAGGCGCGTGGAATGTACCGGCCGTGATCGGCCTTTGTGAAGTAGAAAACCGGCAAGTGCTGGAAGATTTGTTGCGCACCACTCCGCTGATCAAGTTTGACTACGGCATCGTACACGAAGAATCCCCCGATGAGCGCGGTATTGATGTGGCATTACTCTATCAAAAAGAGATCTACAGCCCCATTGCCCACCAAACCCTCACCGTTACCTTCCCGGATGATCCCGATGACCGCACCCGCGATGTTTTGCACGCAGTCGGTACAATTGGTCCCGACACACTCCATTTCTTCGTCAACCACTGGCCCAGCCGCAGCGGTGGGCAAGAAGCAAGCGAACCCAAACGTATGCGGGCTGCTGCTGTTGTGCGACAGGCCGTAGACTCGCTGCTGGCCACCAACCCCAACGCCAAGATCATCTTGATGGGAGATTTCAACGATGGCCCCGAAAACCGGAGTATGGCGGAGGTATTGCAAGCGGAAGGCGATTCCACCCAACTGGAAGAGGGAGAACTGTACAACTACATGTTGCCCTTTTTCAAAAAAGGAATTGGCACCCACAAGTACCGGCAAGAATGGAACACCCTGGACCAATTTGTTGTATCGCCCGGTTTGTTGCAGGCACAGGAAGGCTTTTATACCGATTGGTCTTCTGCCACTATTGTGAGGGAAGAATTTCTATTGGAAGAAGACCCCTACAACCCCGGCAATCGTCCCTATCGTGCTTTGCTGGGGCCAAGGTGGCACGGTGGCTACAGTGATCACCTGCCGATCATATTGGAATTAAAGTACCGCTCCGACTTGTAAGGCGTTTATTGTACCGGATATTCCACGATGTTGCGCTCGGTTTCGTAAAGCCGGATAAACAAGTCGTATTTATGGTCTAGCTTGGCACGCAGCAGATTGTAGATTACCACAGCGATATTTTCTGCCGTAGGGTTGAGCGTTTTGAACTCTTCCGTGTCCAGGTTAAGATTCTTATGGTCGAAGCGATCTTCCACCTCTGACTTGATCAAATCCTTCAGCGCCTTCATATCTATGACATAACCCGTCTCCGGGTCAATATCTCCAATCACTTTTACTTCCAGGTTGTAATTGTGGCCATGATAGTTGGGGTAATTGCATTTACCGAATACTTCATCATTCTTTTTCTCGTCCCAGGCCGGATTGTGCAAACGATGCGCGGCATTAAAGTGAGCTTTTCGTATAGCGGCTACTTTCATAGTATGTCGATTTGGTGGTGTAACAATAGTCAAAATGAGGAAAATGTTCTGCCTAACCTGAAAAATCAACCCTACAAGAAAACAGCTAAAACTTGTAGATTTGGGATATGGCATCGGTAGCCTCCCTGTATGAAATGGTTGTGGAGGGCATCGATGGACACAACATAGATCTGGCGAAATACAAGGGAAAGAAAATACTGATCGTCAATACAGCTTCAGCGCGTGGTTTTACGCCACAATAGGCGCAGTTGGAAGCGTTACACCGGCAGATGGTCAACAAGCTGGCGGTGCCCGGTTGTCCTGGCAACGATTTGGGTCAGCAGGAGTCCGGTACGCATGAGGAGATACGGCAATTTTGCGACACTACCTATCAGGTTCCTTTCCCACTTACCGCCAAGATCCATGTAAAAGGAGAGGAGCAACATCCACTATATCGTTGGCTTACTATGCAGGAGCTCAATGGACAAGGTCACCATGCGGTGACATGGAACTTTCAAAAATTTCTGGTCGATGAAAATGGCCGGTTACAGGCTGTGTATGCACCCGCTACATGGCCCCTCCATGAAGCCTTGTTGCAACGCCTTTTATAAGTCCATCCTACCGCTGCCTGTAAAAGATCAGGTATGCGATTACAAGACGTCATCGGTCAGGAACGGCACACACACGCTTTTGTACAAGCGTATAGGGAGGGTCGTTTGCCCCATGCGCAGCTCTTGCTGGCCCCTGAAGGGGCTGGGGGTCTGCCCATGGCCATGGCCATGGCACAATACCTGCAATGCGAACAGCCGGGCGAGGACGTGTGCGGCCAGTGTCCCTCTTGCGTGAAAGCCAGCAAAATGGTGCACCCCGATATTCACTACACCTACCCCGTCATCAAGCCCGATGGGCAAAAAGATCCGCCCATATCCAGCGACTGGATACAGGCTTTCCGCCAGGCTTACCAGCAGCAGCCTTACCTGAACACCCACGATTGGCTGCAATCATTTGGTGGCGAAAAGAAAACAGCTAACATAACCGCCAGGGAATGCCAGACCATCATCCACCAACTCAACCTGAAATCTTATGAAGGACGGGCTAAAGTGCAGGTTATCTGGCGGCCTGAATTCCTGGGTAATGCTGGCAATATCCTGCTGAAGTTAATCGAAGAACCGCCCCCCAATACCTATCTCATTTTGGTGGCCGAGGAAGAAGAGCGAATTCTCGGCACCATTTTAAGTCGCTGCCAGATTGTGCGGATGAGCAGTCTATCGGATACCACCATCATTGGCGGACTGAAGCAGCAAGTGCCTGACCTGACTGATGAAGCCGCAACACGCATTGCCTATCAGTCGGATGGCAATTTTAATGCGGCTTTGAAGGCCGCTGATCAAGTCGATGATACTTACGCCCGTGTTATGTCCGAATGGCTGCGTATCGGTTTTAAGATGGACCTGGAAGCCTTGCTCCCCTGGATCGATCAGGTGACGGGCTGGGTCCGGGAAGAGCAGAAGCAGTTTTTTCAATACACAGAGCGCTATTTCAGAGAGTGCCTGCGTCTATCGGTGCAACCGACCTACCGACTGCGGGTAAACGAGGAGCAGTGGAAAGGCGCACAGTACCTTGCTCAGCATGTGCACTGGAATAGCATGGAGCAAATTGTACAACTGTTGGAGCGGCAGCATTACTACGTGACCCGTAATGCCAACATGAAGATTCAATTGCTGCATGCTACGATGGAGTTAATGGCGTTATTGCAAAACCAACAACCTGTAGGGCAACCACAGGTGTCGATATAAAAGTGGAATTATGGGATGTGAAAGTTGTGGAACAACAATAGATGGAAAACCGGCCGGGTGCAAAAGCAATGGCTCTTGCACAACAGGCGGATGCAATAAACTGAACACTTTCGATTGGCTGGCCGACTTACCCATGTACGGTGACGGAGGATTTGACGTGGTAGAGGTGAGTTTCAATCACGGATCAAGAAAAGAATTCTTCCGCAAAAGAGAAGGCATTGTGGTGGACACCGGTGACTGGGTAGTGGTGGATGCACAATTTGGCCACGACCTGGGCGAAATCACTCTTTCCGGTGAACTGGTGAAGTTGCAAATGCGGAAAAAAAAGGTGAAGGACAATGACCGTATTCGCAAGATTCAACGCAGGGCCAACGAACGCGACTGGGAGCGCTTTGAGAAAGCAAAAGAAAAGGAAAAAGAAATATTGATCCGCTCGCGTGCCATGGCAAGGCAGCTCGGACTGGACATGAAAATCGGTCAGGTGGAGGTGCAAGGCGATGGTAAAAAAGTCACCTTTTACTACACCGCAGATGGACGAGTCGACTTTCGTCAATTGATTAAGGAATATGCCCACGAGTTTAAGATGAAAATCGAGATGCGGCAAATCGGGGCGCGCCAGGAGGCGGGCAAAATCGGGGGGCTCGGTTCCTGCGGCAGGGAGTTATGCTGCTCCACATGGCTTACCGAGTTTAAGTCGGTATCCACCTCTGCTGCCCGCTACCAAAACCTTGCCATCAATCAAGCCAAACTATCCGGACAATGTGGCCGCCTGAAGTGCTGCCTCAATTACGAGTTGGATACCTACATGGATGCATTAGAAGAATTCCCCAAAAAAGCCGATGTACTGAAAACACAGGAAGGGGAAGCTTACCTGCAGAAGACAGACATTTTCAAACGGTTAATGTACTACAGCTACCCGGGTAAGATGAAATACTACAAACTCACTGTGGACGAGGTAAAGGATGTATTGGCGCAAAATGCTAAAGGAGAAAAACCGGAGAACCTGATCTTACGTGAAGAGCCGGAGCCTGCCCTGGAAAAATCATTGGACTTTGGCAACACAGATGAGGTGATTTCACTGGAACAGTTGGAGAAGCGGGAAAAACAAAAACGCAGACAGCGCAGAAAAAAACGAAAAAGTAAGAATACCCCTGGCAATAAAAGCGGGAATGCCGGCAGCCAACCGAACCATCCACCGAAAAATGAAGGCAACAAAAAAAGGCGCAAAAATCCCAGACGCAACAAAGGCCGGGGCGGGCGTAACCAAAATCCGCCAAAAGGCGACTAACTTCGTAGCATGCGTGGGATACTGATGATCGTAATAATGGGCATGGCTTGGGCCTGCTCCCCCAACCGGGTGTTTGAGCAGGCCGAGAGCTTGCCCAAACAACAGTGGGCCTATGGCGACACCATTTGGGTGGAAGCCACCATTCCAGATACTACTTCCACCTACGATCTGTACCTGGCGATCCGGCACAATCAGGAATATCCCTTTTCCAACCTATGGATCCACTTACAAACCTTCTACCCTAGCGGTAAAGCCGGTTTGCTGAAAAAAGAGCTGCTTATCGGCAACAATGAAGCCCAAAGCTGGGAAACCGATTGTCTGCAGGATATCTGCAATGGACTGTTGCCGATTGTAGAAGGCATTACCTTCTCCGAAAAAGGGGAAGTGCGCTTCGCCCTTACTCACATCATGCGTACCAATCCATTGCCCGGCATCATGGATGTAGGGCTACGAATAGAAAGGCAACCCTAGCCTGCAAACCTCCGTTTTCCTACTCCATAGATAAGCAACTGCTTATTGTTGCTGTTTTATTTTAATTTGTTTTTGCTATATTGCAGGTAATCAACACCTATACATCATGAAGTCTATTGTTGCCTGGATGGCACTTGTATTGATTGTCCCCGTGTCGTTAGCCGCGCAGGAAGGCCTTACGCCCGGTCAAAAAGCTTTTCGCTTCAGCCTCATCTGGCCTAGTGCACATGCGGAGTTTCACTTGGGATCAAATATTACGCTGGAGGCTTTTACCCAAATGGGCTCGATTCTAAGCGGGGCTAATCTAAGGACTAGTCTACTGGGTAACGTAGCCTTGAATTATTACTACAATGCCAATAAGCGGACAGCCAACGGCAGACCCACAAATCTGTTTAGTGGTAATGCCCTTTCTCTCCGGCACAGCCTTACCCTATGGAGTAATATAAAATACAGGGCGCCTGGCGGTGAGGAGAGAACTTTCATTAGGTCTTCCTATGTCATGGAACACGTATTCAGGCGTCCTATTGGAAAAATAGGGTTTTGGGAGTTCGGCCTGGGCGGTGGGGTTGCTTATAATCCGGGCTTTAGTGCTGTTGAACTCACTCCTAGCCTACGCCTAGGTGTCGGTATTGGCTTTTAATCCAGCCTTTCATTCAGATCAAGCCCGTGTTGGCGCGCTGTATCCTTGGCAATGTCATAGCCTGCATCTGCATGGCGGATCACACCCATAGCCGGATCATTGTGGAGTACCCGGCTGAGTCTGCGTTCTGCATCTTCCGTACCGTCTGCTACGATTACCATACCCGCGTGGAGAGAATACCCCATGCCTACGCCTCCACCG
>CAJXXO010000010.1 GCA_913062655.1 uncultured Bacteroidota bacterium
GGGGCAGTCTGCTGTAGTAGCCTGTTATCCTAAGTTTGACCCGGACATTACCAAGAAAACCACTGCCTCAGTAGAGCAGGTAAATGTAGCCGTAGATTGGTCGGGGGCAAGCGAAGAAGAGGCGCTGGAAGAATCTTTCTCTTTTAAGATGCTCAACCGGAATGACTACGCCTATACCAACATTCCACAAGACGAGATCTCGGGCTGGGCAGACATATTTGACAACAACGAACTCATCGCCTGCTTTGTAACGCCCAATGATCCCATCGTGAAATACTACACCCAAATTGTACAGGAAAAGGTGATGAAAGGTGAAAGTGCCAGCGTAACGAGAGATCCAAAGGATGGGGTTAAGTTCATGCTAGGACTGTACAATGCCACGCTTTTATCCCATATGGTATATAGCGGCACCAAGGGCATTCCACAGACCTTAGATGACGTGCAAACCATGGTGCAGCACATCCGTCTACCCCGGGAGGTGATTACCGGCAACACAGGCCTATGTATCGAGCTTAGCACATTGTACGCCAGTGTAATGTCAGCTGCCGGTCTCGATCCGGTGATTTTTCTGATCCCTGGCCATGCCTACCCGGGATTTCGAATGAACGGTCAATACTACGCTATCGAAGCAACAGGCATAGGTGGCGAAGGCTTGGGAGGAATTCAAGATGCAGAGACTGCCTTTAAAACCGGCATGAAACAGTTGGAAGATTTTATGAAGGCGGCACAGATGGGCGATCCAAGGTATTCGGTAGTGGATGTTCACCAGATGAACAGCCTGGGGGTTGCCAGTATGAGCCTGGAAGACAATGATTTCATGCGCCAAAAGGTGGATAAAATAGCAGAGAACTTCACCACTCAATCACAATCTAATGATGGCAATCTGACTTATACCCCCAATAACAATGGTGGTGGGACTACCCGTGGCAACCGATTTCCCGGGCCCCTTTCCTTTACTATACCCAATGGTTGGCAGACCTATTCCTACCCAGCTCCGCAAGTACCTGTACTTACGGCACAGGTCGCCTCGCCAGATCAATTAGCGAATGTTTCCGTGTACGACATCCAGGCCGCTAGCCCACAAGAGGCGATGCAGACCGTTTCTCAATACCTGAATTATATGGGGAGTCAAGTGCAATACAACTTTCAAGGGAACCGCATTCAAGGCGTAACCACCGGACAGGGATATGTCTTCAATTGGAAAGGGAAAGTAGGGCGGACCAGCTCGGGTTACCGCATTGTAGCCGTAGGAGCAGATAGCAGAATGTATAATCAATATGCTGCCTCGATCAATTCAGTTTATAACAGCATAAAATAAACGCCATGAGACATCTACCACTGCTTGTTTTACTATTGATCCTCACTGCGCACCCACTGCAAGCGCAATCTCCACTAAAGCAAAAGCTCGAAATGCGCATCGACTCCATCGGTGATGCTCAAGTGAAGGTTTCCATGGAGATGAACGCCAGCCAATGGCAGACCTGGCTCCAGTCTGTGGGCAATAACCCCGCCTTGCTCAAACGCAATATGGAGCGCCAGCTACCTGGCTATTTTCTTACAGATTACCACCTGGAGAAAAATGACATGGAGCGTTCCTTTACGTTTTCCTTTAAGGCCTATGGTGTCTGCGAAGTAGATAAAAACGGGAAATGGTTGGTTGCCACCGATCAGAAAGATCCGGACGTCACCAAGCTAACTGATCGCAAATACATGATGGTCTACACCGACCCTGCCAGCAATCTGCAACAAACCCAAATTCTTGTATTTCCCAATGCCGCAGAGAATCTTCAGGTAGGGAAAGATGCCTTCGGAAAAACACAATTCGAATTTGACATGGCAAGCCCCTCCGGCCGTCTCAACTTCAGTTTGTGGGGTGGTATCCTACTTTGCCTGATAGGTGGTGGTTGGCTGGTAAAAAAGCTACTGTAGGGCTACTTCCCGATACAAAACTTGCTAAAAATATTTCCCAGCAAATCATCGGTGGTGATCTCTCCGGTGATCTCGCCAAGGGCATCCAGCGCACTGCGGATGTCAAGGGCCAGGAATTCGCCTGAGACTTGATGGTCGATGCCCAGCAACACATTGTCCAACCCCTCATGGGCTCTGCGCAACACATCCACATGGCGCGCATTGGTAACGATGGTCGATTCGGCTTGCCAATTGTCCGCATGGACTTGGGCCAGGAGTGCATGGTTCACTGCTTCGATGTTGTCCAGATGCAGGGAGGAGATGGTAATCATGTCGGGATACAAGGCCGCAAAGGCTTTTATGCTTTCCGTTGATACCAGGTCTTTCTTGTTGCCGATCACGATGACAGGCACCTCCGCTTCAAGCTTTGCCACATCGGCTTGTAATTCTTCCGGTGAAAGGGCAGACATGTCAAACAAGTACACCACTAAAGCCGACCGCTTGATCTGCTCCATCGTCTTGCCAACCCCTATCGCCTCGATCTTGTCACTTGCATCGCGGATGCCCGCAGTATCGATCAACCGGAAGAGTACCCCATCAATGTTGATCAACTCCTCGATGGTATCCCGGGTGGTACCCGGAATATCTGATACAATGGCTCTTTCTTCCTGCAACAGGGCATTCAACAAGGTAGACTTACCGGCATTGGGGCGACCGGCAATAACGGTGGCTACGCCATTTTTCAGCACATTGCCCAGCTTGAAAGATTGCATCAACTGTTGTAATACTTTCTGAATATTCTGCACCAGCTCGATCAGTTGTTCCCGGTTGGCAAACTCCACATCTTCCTCGCTAAAGTCCAGCTCCAACTCGATCATGGAAGCAAAGTGGACCAGCTCCTCTCGCAATTGCTGCAATCGATTGGAGAAACCACCCCGCATTTGCTGCATAGCCAATTTGTGCGATGCTTCTGACGAGGAAGCGATCAGGTCGGCCACGGCTTCCGCTTGCGAGAGGTCCATTTTCCCATTCAAAAAGGCACGCAATGTAAATTCGCCCGGCTCTGCCGGCCTGGCACCGAGCTCATAAGTGTACTGCAAGATCTCCTGCAAGATAAAATTGGATCCATGACAGGATATCTCGATCACATCTTCACCCGTGTAGCTGTGGGGCCCTTTAAACAGGCTGATCACCACTTCATCAATAATGCGGCTTCCCTTGCGGATGGTGCCAAAATGTAGCGTATGGCTCTTTTGCCCGGAGAGCGGCTTGCCATGAAACAGTTGCTCACCAATGTTGATGGCATTCGGGCCAGACAAGCGAATAATGCCTATGGCCCCTTGCCCTTGCGGAGTAGCAATCGCACTGATGGTATCTCCTTGCTTCATCATCGGCTATTCTTTTTCGGGTTGGGTTATGACTTTGCCGGGTGCACCTTTTCAATGTCGGTAAGGGGCACGGTAATCGCTAACGCCTGGTCAAGGCCATTGATCTGAATGATCACCTTTTTTTCACCCTGCGTGTCGTGCAGTATACCTTCTACATCCATCATAGGGCCCGCGATTACACGCACCCGATCGCCCTTATGCACAACAGGCGACATCTGCTGCATGGGAATCTGCTGTTCAACCAATCGCTTCAGGTCCTCAATTTGTTTATCAGGCACGATAGCCGGTTTCCCCTCGAAGTAAACATATTTGACTACTCCGGGGACCATCAACACTTCCGTATATTCGTTACGGGTGATTTTGACAAACAAGTAAGAGCGAAACAAGGGTTCGTGCACCCACTTTTTTCTATCGCTCCACTGCTTACGCACCTTATGCAGCGGCAGGTAAGTCGTAATGCCCATCTTCGTTAGCCGCTCGTTGGCTTTTTTCTCTGATCTAGCCCGCGTATATACTACATGCCATTTAGGCTCTTCCAACTGACTCGTCATGCCGTAGTATTTAATGAAACAATCCTGACGCACTCCATTCTGTTCCTCATCGGCCGGGCTTGTAGCGGGCCTTCTCCAGGAAGGCCTGTCCGTCCGTCATACGCCACAATTTATCCAGTGGCTCCTCCGGATAGGCTTCCCGATAAGCACGAACCATTTGCCATCCTACCCACCGGCCCACTTTGCCTGGAGATTCAGAGGGCATGCCCTGTGTGGTCGGACCCTCGTTTATGAGATAGGCAAAATCACCATAGCGCGTTTCATACAGTCGATCCTTGTCCAAAAGATACGCCCAAATCTCCCCTTCGTTCGTTTCTACCCATTCCTGTTGTGCCGCTGTGTAACCGGTCTTATAGCGATCCGGTGTATTCGGTAGCACCAGGTCGAGGTAATACAATAGCTTGCCGTGGTACAACAGGTGATCCAATAACGCCTGCCCCGGCCCCGGCTCAGGTAAATAGGATTGCCAGTAGACCTTCATCACACTGGGTAGAATATGTTCACGTGTCATCCGCTTGGTGAGGTATTTTGGGAACTGCAAAGCGGGGTAAAAACTAAAGTCTTCTCCTAGAAAAAGATCCAGTCCAATACCCAACACACTATCTGAACACGCTACCGCCCCATACCCATACTCAGAGATAAAAGTGTAAACGGCAGGCACCGGTTTATCGGGGTGGTAGTAGCTATGGTACCGAAAGGCCTGTTCCAGCTCCGATTGCAGCGTTGTTACATCCGGGTAAATGCGCTGCACACTATCGTAGGCGGCACGAAAGCCCGGAAAACTTAGCACTCTTTTTAGCTGTCCGGCCCAGGGTCGGTCGGGCTGCGCAATACCAATCACCGACTCAAAATAGCAGGGTGCAAACACTGGAAAATCGGTATACCATTCTTGTATGGCGCTTTCCAGTTGGCTGGTATCGGCCGCAAACAACGCCTGCTCAAAGCGTACCAAGGGTAGGTTCACCGACAGGTGACTGACATCGGGTGGCGCTGGGCGATCTGACGATTGGCAGGCGGCAATTAGCCCCATGATTGCCGCGAGGATCGCGATTTTTACTGTACTTTTGGTGCTCATATATGCGTTATATCTCCCTCCTCATAACAAAGGTAAAAACTCCAACTATGAAGCGTTTTTGGCTCCTTCTAATTGTTTTAATTGCTATTGGTCAATCTGCACATGCCCAAGGGGTGAAATTCGGATTAACCGCCTCACCACAATTTGCTTTTGCCTCCACCTTCGACAATGACGTCTCTACAGATGGGGTAAAGCTAGGCCTGGAATATGGTTTGCTGGTCGATTACATTCTGGACATCAATGGTCGATACGCATTCCACACGGGTTTCTTGCACAGCTTGACCGGGGCAAAGGTAGCGATCGAGCAAACAGATACGAGTGGAAATACCACGATTATCCGTCAAGACCTAAAATACCAATACATAAACATTCCGCTTACCATGCGGCTGCGCACCAATGAGATCGGCTACATTACTTACTGGGGGCAATTTGGTTTGACTCCGGGTATTAATGTATCGTCCCGCATCGATCAGTCGGCAGAGCCGGACCCTAATGAGGTGTACTTACGGGAAAACGAAAAACTGGGTGGCGAATCGGTTTTGTTCAATCTGTCCCTTACCGTTGGTGGTGGTATCGAATACTCGCTGGGGGGCGCTACGGCCCTGATGGTGGGATTGCAATACCAGAACGGCTTTACCAACGTGCTGGATAATGACAACCTGCTGGATGAAACCATCAACTTCCGCAACCTGACCTTGCGAGCCGGCTTCTTGTTTTAGAAAAAGGCAATCGCGCTGCGATTTTATACCCGGCAAAACTTGTCGGCTTACTGGCTGTTGAACCCACTGCTATGCAGATCGCCATTGCACAATTGAATTACCACATCGGTAATTTCGAAGGAAATTACCAGAAAATGACCCGTGCCATTGATGAAGCAGTGGAGCAGGGTGCGGCTGTGGTGGTATTTGCCGAGCTGGCCATTGTTGGATACCCACCTCGCGATTTTTTAGAATTTGATGATTTCATAGATCGATCGCTGCAAGTAGTTGATCGACTAGCTACCTATGCCAAGGAGCTGGATATTGGGGTAGTGGTTGGTGGCCCCGCCCGTAATCCACAACCGGAAGGAAAGGACCTCTTCAATACCGCCTTTTTCCTCTATGAAGGGAAGATCATTTCCCAACACGGTAAAGCACTCCTACCGACCTACGACATCTTTGATGAATATCGCTATTTCGAGCCGGCTAAGCGGTTTGACGTGGTAGCATTCAAAGGACAACGACTGGCCATCACCATCTGTGAAGACCTGTGGAATGTGGGCAACGAAAACCCCCTCTACACGATTAATCCAATGGATGACCTGATCGCTCAAAAGCCTGATGTCATTCTCAACTTATCTGCCTCGCCATTCGACTATCGGCACGCGGAGGAAAGAATAGCTACCCTAAAGGCCAATGTGGCGCGCTACCATCTACCGATCTTTTATGTCAACCATACAGGTGCGCAGACGGAGATCATTTTTGATGGAGGGTCACTGGTACTCAATGATGCCGGGTATGTAGCGGATGAGTTGCCTTATTTTGAAGAATTGGTGCGCACTTACGACCTGAAAGACTTGCAGCAGGCCCATGCCCCACGGCAAGCAGATACGGTGCAAGACAAAGCTAAGGCGCCCCTGCTCTATCGGGCATTGGTAGAAGGGATTCGCAATTATTTCTACAAATTGGGTTTCGACAAAGCGATCCTCGGCCTATCCGGTGGCATAGACTCTGCTCTGACGCTGGTACTGGCAGCAGAAGCACTGGGAGCAGACAAGGTTTGGGCGATATTGATGCCGTCTCAATATTCCAGCGACCACTCGGTATCCGATGCTGAGCAATTGGCGAAAAATGTGGGTTGTCGCTACGATATCATTCCGGTGCAGCCGGTGTATGACCGATTCATGGAGCAGCTATCACCCCAATTCAAAGACACCCCTTTCGGTATTGCGGAGGAAAACCTGCAAGCACGTACCCGGGCCAATTACCTCATGGCGCTTTCCAACAAATTTGGCTACATCCTGCTGAATACCAGTAACAAAAGTGAAGCGGCTGTAGGCTACAGCACTTTATATGGCGACATGTGTGGCGGTCTATCTGTTATTGGCGATGTGTACAAGACCGAGGTGTATGAAATAGCACGATGGATCAACCGCAATGAAGAGATTATTCCGGAAAATATCATCACAAAACCGCCATCAGCTGAGCTGCGTCCCGACCAGAAAGATACTGACTCGCTGCCCGATTACGACACACTCGATCCCCTACTATACAATTACATTGAGCTTAGGAAAGGGCCCAAGGAGTTGGTAGCTATGGGATTTGAGAAAGCATTGGTTGACCGGGTATTGAAGCTGGTAAATACCTCCGAATACAAACGGTTTCAAACTCCGCCCATTCTTCGGGTAAGTCCAAAAGCCTTCGGCATGGGCCGGAGAATGCCTATCGTAGGAAAATACTTGAGCTAAAAGGTAAAAGCTGTGGCGATGGTAGCCACACTTACCTCAACTCCGGGAATCTGCAGCAACTTTTGTGCACACGCCTCCAATGTAGCACCTGTGGTGACCACATCGTCCACCAACAAAATGTGCTTCCCTTCTAATAATCGCGGCTGGTGCAGAGAAAAGACTTCGCCCACATTTTGCCAACGCTCTATCCGGCTTTTGCGCGTTTGGGTAGCCGTAAAGGATTTTCGGATCAGGTATTTCTTGTAATACGGTTTCTCCATAGCCAGCGACAATCCACGGGCAAATTGAGCCGCTTGGTTGTAGCCACGCTTATGTTCTTTTTTAGGGTGTAGCGGCACGGGTATGATGCAGTCTACCGTATCGTATGGAGCAGCTTGTAGCAACTGATAGCCGTAATACTGTCCGATTGCCACCCCAATTTCCGGTCGGTCGTGGTACTTCAGGTGGTGTATCATGGTCTGCACCCGGGAGCCCTTGCGAAAGAAATAGAGTGCCGTTGCGCCCTGTAGCTGTACTCTTCCGTAAAAATGCCGGGCTACATGATTGTCTGGATCAAGGTGGAATTTTGTCTCTGGCAAGGTCATCTTGCAGCCGGTGCACAATAGTGATTCACCTTTTACCAGTGGCAGATGACAAGCAGCACACCACTCCGGATAGAAGAGTGTCACAAAATCATTCAACCAATCGCCTAGAGGTGCCTGGGGCATAATGTTGCGTTGTCCCTGAAAAATAAGACTTTATCTCGAAAAATGAGAAGCAGCTACTTAAGCCAGCAATTGGGTGAGCAAAGGCATAAGATCCCCAAGATGCAGTTGGTTGGGGCCATCTGATTTGGCGTTTTCGGGATTGGGGTGAACCTCCAAGAAGTATCCATTGGCCCCAAAGGCTTTAGCCGCCATAGCCATGGCGGGCACAAACTCTCGATTTCCACTGGTGTGCCCACCTCCACCGCCTGGTCGCTGTACGCTGTGCGTACAATCCATAACTACCGGATAACCATGTTTCTTCATGTCGGGAATATTGCGAAAGTCCACCACAAGGTTATTGTAGCCAAACATATTGCCCCGCTCGGTGAGCAAGATATTGGGGTTGCCACTTTCTTTCACCTTCTGGGCCGGAAACCGCATATCCGCACCGCTGAGAAATTGTGCTTTTTTGATGTTTACTATAGCGCCTGTAGCCGCTGCCGCCACCAACAAATCGGTTTGCCGGCACAGGAAGGCGGGTATTTGAAGCACATCAACCACTCCTGCAGCAGGAGCTGCTTGATGGGGCTCATGAATATCGGTGGTCAGTGGTAATTCGTAGGTGGTTTTTATACGTTGCAACTGTTCCAGCCCCCGCTCCAGGCCGGGCCCTCTAAAACTGGTAATAGCAGTACGGTTCGCTTTATCAAAACTAGCCTTGAAGATGACCGGTATATCCCACTGCTCTCTCACCCTAACCAACGCCCGGGCCACGGTATCCAGCAGCTCATCCGACTCGATCACACACGGACCGGCTATGAGAAATGGCCCTTGTTGTAGTTGGTTGTAGGTTATCATACGGTTAGGTTCGTCATTAAAACAATTGAAATACCCCCACAATGGCATTCTCCTCCTCTACCAATACGGCTGTAATCTTCTTCTGGCGCATCAACTGCTCCACCTTTCCAATCTTTTCTTTTGCATGCACCACAATGGGATCCGGAGTCATCATACCCCGAATATCGAGTTTCGCCAATCCGCCATACTTTACCATACCACGTCTTAGATCACCATCAGTGATTAAGCCTTCAACATGGTTTGGGGTGCCGATAATCGCTAAGCCCAATTTGCCTTCGCTCATGCGGATCAGCAGATCGGAGGGTTCGATGTCTATGGGGACAAAGGGTAGCGCCTCGGTTCGCATTACCTCCCCTACCGTGGTCAGCAGTTTGTAGCCCAGTGAACCGCCTGGATGGAATCGTGCAAAGTCTTCCGACCGAAAATCACGTGCTTCCATCAACGCCACAGCCAATGCATCACCAACGGCCAACATAGCGGTAGTGCTTGCTGTCGGTGCCAAGGCTAATGGACAAGCCTCCTCAGGAACACTGGTATTCAAATGGAGTAGCGTTTTCTTCGCCAATGTACTACCCGGATCACCCGTCATACTAATAGTCACATGTCCACGCTCCTGCACGTAGGCCAGCATCCGCAGCAGTTCTTCCGTCTCCCCACTATAGCTCAGCAGGAGCACTACATCCAGCGGAGAGATCATGCCCAGGTCGCCATGCAACGCCTCACTCGGATGCAGAAAGAAGGCGGGCGTGCCGGTAGAAGCCAGCGTGGCCGCTATCTTTTGGGCGATGAGTCCAGACTTGCCCATGCCCGCTACTACCACCTTACCCTGACAGGCCAGCAAGTGCTCAGCCGCTTTGTCAAACTGCTCATCCAATTGCTCTAGTGCGGCCTGTAGACCTTTGATCTCCGTTTGCAGGGTTCGTTGAGCCGAATCACGGTGTGTCATAGTGCAAAGTTAGCCGAAGGACAGCACATTAGTACGGTTGGCCAAAGTCGACCCCTTTCCAGCGCTCCACAAAGGTGCGCACCACACCTCGGCCTCCTGCGGCCGGTATCACCCAATCCACCCGTTGCTGAATAGCATTGGCCGCATCTTGCGGACAAGCGGAAAAACCGGCCAACTGCATAGCGGGCCAGTCGTTCCAGTCATCGCCAATGTAGGCGATCGATGACAAAGGCACACCTGTTTCCTCGCTGAAGTGACGCAGCATTACATCTTTGTCTGCTACGCCCTGTTGCAAGAACGACACCCCCAATTCTTGGGCCCTCCTCGCCACTATGGTGCTATTCCGCCCCGTAATCCAGCCCACCGGCACAGTTGACCGAATCAACGCTTTGATAATGAGTCCATCACGTGCCGAAAAGCCCTTCCATTCACGGCCTTCATTGTCGTACCAGATGGTACCATCGGTGAGTACACCATCCACATCACAGACGAGAGCTTGCAGGGTCGCTAATGAGTTCTCCATGTGGTAAAGTTAGCAGGATGAACTGTTACCTTAGTGTTTCGTTTCACGGTAAATCGCACTACGGATATGAAAATACTCTTTGTTTGTCTGGGAAATATTTGTCGTTCTCCCCTCGCCCACGGCATTTTGCAGCAGCGGGTAGAAGAGCTCGGACTCGACTGGACCATTGATTCGGCTGGTACCGGCTCCTGGCACATTGGCGAAGAGCCTGACCCCCGCTCGGTAGCCACCGCAGCCGATCGTGGACTTGACATCACCTATCAGCGCGCCCGTCAATTCGAGAAAGCAGACTTTGAGCGTTTCGACCTCATACTTACTATGGATCGAAGCAACTACAGAAATGTGATCGGTATGGCCAAGGCAGACCATCACCGCCAAAAAGTGAAAATGACACTGGACTACCTCTATCCGGGCAAGGAAATGGAAGTACCCGACCCCTATTGGGATGACGATGGATTCGAGCAAGTGTATGAAATGTTAGCAGCCGCCATCGACCGACTCATCGAAGAGCATCAGCCTATGTAACTTTGCGCTACAAGCAAAGGAGAATCATGGGAAAAGTCAATGCCTCTATTCCAAAGGGGACGAGAGATTTCGGGCCACAGGAAGTCTACAAACGCCAGTACATCATTCGCACACTCCGTGAAGTATTCGAGCGGTTTGGTTTTCAGCCCATCGAAACACCGGCCATGGAACAGCTTAGTACCCTGACCGGTAAATATGGCGATGAGGGGGACAAACTGTTGTTTCGCATCCTCAATTCCGGTGATTTTTTACGAAAGGCCGATGCGCAGGCCTTGGCTGAAAAAGATAGTCAGGCCCTATCGCCCAGCATTTCTGAAAAAGGATTGCGCTACGACTTAACCATTCCCTTTGCCCGCTATGTGGTGATGAATCAACATGCCATTACCCTCCCTTTTCGCAGGTACCAAATTCAGCCGGTGTGGCGAGCCGACAGACCCCAGAAAGGTCGTTATCGCGAATTTTACCAATGCGATGTAGATATTGTGGGCACCGGCAGTCTGCTCTGCGAAGCAGAGTTAATACAAATCTACCAGCAGGCTTTTTCGGCATTACAGCTTCCGGTAAATATTCTCATCAACAACCGAAAGATATTGGAAGGGCTGGCTGAGGTGATTGGCGCGAAGGATCAATTCAACGCCTTGGTAGTGGCCCTGGACAAACTCGATAAGATCGGCTGGGAAAAGGTGATCGAGGAGATGGAGCGCAATGGTATCGATCGTTCAAAAGCGGAACAGTTGCAACAGATCATAGAAAACAGCGGCAATGATCTATCCGCGCTTCGCGAGGCACTGGCTGGTTCTGCAGCAGGCCTAAAAGGTATCGATGAGATTGAAACGATCTTCAGCTACCTGAATGATGATGAGAAGGCTGGTGCATCTTTTACCTTGACCTTAGCTCGTGGGCTTGACTATTACACCGGCACCATTTTCGAGGTAAAGGCGAAGGATGCACAGATGGGCAGCATTGGTGGTGGCGGCCGATATGATGACCTCACCGGTGTTTTCGGACTCAAGGAGGTATCCGGTGTAGGGGTATCTTTTGGGTTGGATCGCATCTACGATGTATTAGAAGAAAAAGGTTTATACCCAGAAACGGCCGCGCAGGGCACACAAGTGCTGTTTGTCAATTTTGATAGCGAAGGCGAAGCTGCTGCCTTCGGCTATTGCCGTGAGCTGCGCGCTGCCGGATTCCGGGCAGAGGTATATCCCGAATCGGCCAAGATGAAGAAACAAATGAAATATGCTGATGCCAATCAGATTCCTTTTGTTATCCTTATCGGTTCTGAAGAGCGACAACAGGGGGTAGTAACCCTCAAGGACATGGCTACCGGAGACCAGTCGACCCTGTCCCTTTCTGCCGTTATTCAGCATTTGCAAGAACACCTGGCCTAAAATTGTACCATGAACCCAACCTACGAGATATCGCCTGCCGGCCCATTAGCACTGGATACCATTGCCGATCTGCAAATCCAGGGGCATCGCCTGGCGCTGTCGTCAGCAGCGGTGGAAGCGATTGAGCGTTGTCGACAATTTTTGGAAGAAAAGATAGCAGCGGGCAACACGCTATACTATGGCATCAATACCGGCTTCGGGGCGCTGTGCAATGTGGCCATATCGCCAGACCAGACGGAAGAGTTGCAGCACAACCTCGTAATGAGCCATGCCTGTGGCACAGGCGACAAGGTGCCCACGGCTATCGTCAAACTGATGCTTCTGCTCAAGATACAATCCCTTAGCTACGGCTACAGCGGCATTCGATTAGCTACGGTACAGCGGTTGATCGATATGTATAATGCAGACGTGTTACCGGTTATCTACGAGCAAGGTTCTCTTGGCGCTTCGGGTGACCTGGCACCATTGGCGCACATGGCACTACCGCTTATTGGCATGGGAGAGGTGTATTTCGAGGGTGAGATTCAGCCTGCAGAGACAGTGCTGACCCGCTTGGGTTGGGCGCCATTGCATTTAAAGGCCAAGGAAGGCTTAGCATTACTAAATGGCACCCAATTCATGAGCGCTTATGCGGTGCATCTATTGCTACAAGCGGATAAGCTGCTTGATTTAGCTGACGTGATAGGGGCTTTGAGTGCCGATGCCTTTGCTTGCCGCCTTGATCCTTTTGCCGCCCCCATCCATCGTATACGTAATCAACCGGGACAGATCGTGGTGGCAGACCATTTGCGGACCTTGCTATCTGACAGCAACATTGCGAAGCAACCCAAGCAACAGATTCAGGACCCCTATTCTTTCCGTTGTATGCCGCAGGTGCATGGTGCCTCCCGTGATGCACTCATCTACGTAAGAGGCGTGGTAGAGCGTGAGATTAGTGGGGTAACGGATAACCCCAACATTTTTGTTGAGGAAGGCCAGATTCTCTCCGGGGGCAACTTTCATGGCCAGCCCTTGGCACTTGCACTGGATCACCTGGCCATTGCCCTGGCGGAAATCGGCAGCATAGCGGAGCGGAGGGTGTATCTCTTATTGACCGGCTCACATGGGTTACCCCAATTTTTGACGAAGGGCTCAGGCCTACATAGTGGATTGATGATTCCACAATACACTGCTGCGGCTATCGTATCGCAAAACAAGCAGCTTTGCACTCCGGCTTCAGTAGACTCTATCATTTCTTCGAATGGCCAGGAGGATCACGTAAGCATGGGCGCCAATGCCGCCACCAAGGCCCTTCGGGTAGCAGAAAATGTGGCTCAAATACAAGCTATCGAATGGCTCACCGCAGCACAGGCTATTGAGCACCGCAGGCCACAGACCACCGGTACCGCCTTGGAGAAGTGGCTGACCGAATACAGGAGCAGGCTGCCCTTCCGGGACGATGACCGTCCGCTATACAAAGAAATGGCTGTAGCGAAGGGCTTTTTATCAGAGCTGGATACGGCTGCTATCTTTGACGCGTAAGAAAAGCGGATGCGGCCATGCAACGCAAGTTTTTAACCAACGTACTCTTCCTCCTGCTGGTCAACCTGTTGATCAAGCCTTTCTGGATATTGGGGGTAGACCGTACGGTGCAAAATATGCTCGGTGCAGAAGCGTATGGCGGCTACTTTGCGTTGCTCAATTTCTCCTTTCTCTACTCCATGCTCCTCGACTTCGGCATCAGCAATTTCAATAACCGGGCGATTGCGAGAAATGAGGGGCTTATCACAAAGTTTTTACCCAACATCCTCACGATAAAGGTATTGTTGGGGCTGGGCTATCTGGGGGTGTCGGCCCTCACGGGATGGCTGATCGGGTTCTCTGCTGAGCAGTTCACGCTATTACTCTGGCTTTTTGTCAATCAAATCCTGATCTCCTTCATACTCTACTTCCGGTCGAATATTGCGGCTATGCAGCTCTTCCGACTGGATGCATTGCTGTCCATAACCGATCGGGCATTGATGATCGGTATTGTAGGCGCCATGATCTGGGGGCAATGGCAGGATTTCACATTTACCATACATTGGTTTGTTTACGGGCAGACCGTTGCCTATGCGCTTACCTTTCTTGTTGCGCTAGGTGCAGTAGCTATAAAGTCCACCTCATTTCAGGTGAGATGGGACACTACGCTGTTCAAGCGTATCCTTACCATGAGCTACCCCTATGCCCTGCTGGGCATTTTGATGACGCTTTATAATCGGGTGGATGGTATTATGATCGAACGGTTACTGGGAAAAGCGGGTGCGCATGAAGCCGGAGTATATGCGGCCAGCTATCGATTGCTGGACGCACTGAATATGTTGGGCTTTGCTTTTGCCTCCATCTTGCTGCCGCTGTTTGCCCGAACGCTCAAGCAAAAGGGCGAGATTGTACCTATCCTAAAGCAAAGCTACCGGCTATTACTATTCTTGTCTGTCTCGGTAGCGGCAGGTGCGTATTGGTTTAAGGTACCTATCATGGATCTGCTTTACCTTGACAGCACTGCCTATTGGGCCGATATTTTTGGCTGGCTGATGATAAGTTTCATCGGGGTTTCTACCATGTATGTATACGGTTCTCTATTGACCGCTCACGGTAGCTTACGACAGCTCAATCAACTCGCCCTGGCAGGGGTACTACTCAATATTGTGCTGAATGCCCTCCTCATTCCCCACCAGGGAGCTTTGGGGGCCACCTTTGCCACGGTATTGACCCAAATAGTTGTGGCAGCCGGTCATATTGTGCTGGCCTTGCGCATATTTAA
Organism: uncultured Bacteroidota bacterium; assembly: GCA_913062655.1. Classification (GTDB taxonomy): domain Bacteria; phylum Bacteroidota; class Bacteroidia; order Chitinophagales; family S012-47; genus CAJXXO01. The sequence goes on from CAJXXO010000010.1 coordinate 15,080, forward strand.
TCTGCGGGCCGATATTTCCTTGGTGCTTCGTGCAACGCTTTTCCTTATTGCAGCCGTCTTATTGGGCGGGGTAATGGTGCGGCTACCCATAGCGTGGGGCTACCAATTGCTGCTGGCTGCGGTAGCCTATAGCGCAGTAGGTTGGGGGTTGGGCCTGTTGCAGTGGAGAGAATGGTTGCAAAAAGCCTGAGCCGTAGTGGTTTCGCTCATTTACCGGCCCTGATTTCTTAGCTTTGCACAAATTTTTTTGAGGCGCATGAGTACCAACTCGAACTTATTGGACCTGATCAAGACGCTGTTGAAGTGGCGTAAGCTGATCATCATTGTGACGGGACTGGCGGCTGTGATAAGTGTCGTGGTAGCCTTGCTACTGCCCAATTATTACAAGTCGACTACGATCTTTTATCCGCAAAACCTGTCTGCTTTCGATCGGGGCTACCTCTTCGGCAATGAAAGCAAGGAGCGCGTGCAGAGCTTGTTTGGTGACAAGCAGGATGTGAACCGCGTGCTTTCTATAGCCAATTCTGCTGAACTGATCGGTGAAATCATTCGAGAATTCAACCTGGCTGACCATTACGGTATCGATACGAGCAGCAGCCAATGGCGATTTAAAGTACAGCGAGAATTCAATGACAATTTTAAAGTAATCAAGTCCGATCTCGACAATATTGAGTTGTCCATCTGGGATACCGACCCACAGTTGGCGGCTGATATTGCCAACTATTTTGTGTATCGCATCAATCAGCTCTACTCCGGCTTGCTGCAAGAACGCAATGAGAAGAATGAATCTACGGTAACCCGGCAGTTGGCTTCGCTGGAAGTAGAACTCAAACAAGTAACTGACAGCCTCGAGGCTATGCAGGATACCAGCTCAGTGGATTATCGCGTGTTACGCAGCATGCAAGCCAACCTGCTGGAGGACTATAATAACTGGAAAACCCTCAGCACCCAGTATAAGGCAGCCGCCAATTATGACCTGAACTCCCTCTTCATCATAGAAAAGGCGTATGCTGCGGAGAAGAAGGATCGTCCGGTGCGCTGGATCATAGTGGTGAGTGCTGTGTTGGCGGCATTCTTCTTGTCGATACTGGCGGCTATCATCTTTGAACGTTACCAAGCCATCAAGGAAGAGCTGGCATGATCACTGCGCCCAACAAGTTTCCGCTGCAACTCTTTGCAGCTTTTAGTGCGCTTTTGTTGGGTAGTCTGGCCGCTGGGATCTACCTGGAGCAATACCTTCTTTTTTTATTGCCGGCTGCGGCCTTGTTTGCCTTTGTCACGCTAGCCGACTACCCTAAGATTTACTATTTCCTATTGCTGATACTGCCCATTTCGTTTGAGTTTAAGCTCACTCGATCACTGGCCCTGAACCTTCCCTCTGAACCCATTATCATATTTCTCTTTCTCCTGCTCATTGTGTTGTGGGTCAAGGACAAGGCATTGATCTCCTTTGCTTTTTTGAAGCATCCAATCATCTTGCTGCTGGGGTTGCACCTGCTTTGGATTCTGGTGTTGCAACTCTACACAGTTGATCATGTCGTCTCTATAAAGTTCTGGCTAGCCAAGGGGTGGTTTGTGGCCGTAGGTATATTTTTGACAGCCGTTTTGGTGCGTTCCCGGGAAGATTTCAAGAAAGTATTCTGGTGTCTGTACATTCCCATCATAGGCTCCACACTTGTTATTCTGGGGCGTCATGCGGTTACCGGCTTTAGTTTTGAGGAAGTCAACTACACGGTGATGCCCATCTTCCGCAACCACGTCAACTATGCCGCCCTGCTCACGCTCTTCTTGCCGTGGGCGTGGTATGCCAGGCAGTGGTACCCGAAAGGCTCTTCGGCCAGAAACTGGATCACCTTCGGTATTGTGGTATTGGTAGCAGGTACCTTTTTTAGTTATACCCGGGCAGCTTGGGTGGCGTTGGTGGGTGCCCTTGGCGCTTATCTGCTGATTCGTTGGTATGTGCTGCGCTGGTTCACACTGGTCGCATTTATAGCCAGCCTGGCAATCATTTGGCACCTGGGTGAAGACAATCGCTATCTTGACTATGCCCCCAATTACGAAACCACCATATACCACTCAGAACTGGGCGATCACCTGGAAGCAACCGTAAGCTTGCAAGATGTATCGAGTGCAGAGCGGGTGTATCGATGGGTGGCGGCCTTTCACATGTTCCAGGAGCAACCACTTACCGGCTATGGCCCGGGGAATTTCTATCCGCATTACAAGGAGCATACCGTACTGAGCTTCCGCACCTACGTGAGCGACAACCCTGAAAAGTCAACGGTGCACAATTATTACCTCCTCATGCTGGTGGAGCAAGGCATTATAGGATTCATCCTCTTTATGCTGCTGGTATTCGTGATCCTCTTCACCGGAGAAAACATCTATCATGCCACCAAAGACAAGCACGATAAGCAATACGTAATGGCACTCGTGCTGAGCCTGGTCATCGTGTTCATTCACATATTGGTGAGCGACCTGATAGAGGTAGATAAGATTGGCGTACTCTTTTTTATGGCTATGGCCTTGCTGGTTAATCAAAGCCTGAAAAACAGAGGGTTACTTGAACCGGCAACTCAGGATTGAGATATCGTCAATAAATTGCTTTTCGCCTTTAAAATCGAATATGGATTTGAGGAGAAGGTTGTTGAATACGGCCATGGTGTAAGAGTCATTGTCGCGTATAAAGGCCCGCAACATATCCAGCGTATAGTTCAGCCCCGCTTCATTTTCTAAATCAGTAAGACCATCGGTATAATTGATAAGCACAGCATTGTCATCCAGTGTTTTGCGCCCCACCTCTAATGCCGGCAATTCTTCGAACATGCCTAAAATAGTGCAGCCCTTCTCGAGCTGGTGAAAATGCCCCTTATTGTACAACACCGGTGGATTGTGACCTGCATTGATGTATTGCAGCTCACGGGTTTGCAGATTGTATTCCCCAATGAAGAGTGTAATGAATTTTTCCCCCTTCGTAATATCGGTAACCGTCTCATTGAGATGCACCACAAATTGCTCAAAGTCGTTCTGGGTTTTAGCAAGGGTGCGCAGTATTGCCTGAAAGTTGGCCATTAAAATGGCCGCAGCAATACCTTTTCCTGAAATATCGGCTATGCAGAAAAGGACCCTATTCTCATCGATAGGAATGTAGTCGTAATAGTCCCCACCGATGTCGCGGTGAGGGAGGTATACAGCCGACATTTCCAACCGGTCGTCATTGGGCAGATCGCGTGGAATAAGCAGCGACTGCACATCTGCCGCCAGCTCCAGTTCGCGCTTCAGTTTCTCTTGCTCCAATTGTTGGGCAAAGAGGCGCTTATTCTCCACCGCTACCACAATAATGTTGGTGATCGTGCGGATAAATTTGATCTTTTCGTCCAGCGTCTCGTTTTCGTCCACATCCGGTTCTCCCAGGAGTGCAAAGGCCAGGGGTTTATCCTTATGATAAACCGGTATGATCAAATCGAAGTCACTCAATATTTCGTTGGGCTGATCATCAAAAAAAGTGAGTCGATTGTACTGGATGATCTCCTCTGTAAGGGCATCCGGATTAAAGTCAGGTTCCAAACCGTACTGACAAATACAATGTAAGCCTTCATCTTGCAAGTAAACCACCAGCCTTTTGACTGAAATCTGAGCGCGCAATATGAATTCATATATCCGAAATAGCTTGTCGGAGGCCAGACTATTGTTGATAGCTTGGGTTACCTCGAGCAGGGCACTTACTTGTAACTGCTTGATTTGCAGTTGACGCTCCAAATGTTCGGAGGAATTGGTAATAGCGGTTGGCTCTTGTTCTTTCATAAATGGGGTTATACCGAATTTAAGGAAATTCAGGCTTTCTGTTTTTTTCGAACATCGAAAGCATCGCGCAAACCATTACCAAGTAAGAAAAAAGACAAAACGAACAGACTTATAGCTATCCCCGGCCAGATAGCCAGGTGCAAACGATCAGCGATTAAATAGGTTCGGTTGTCGCTCAGCATCATACCCCAGGAGGGTGCAGGTCGCTCCACCCCTAAGCCCAGGAAACTCAACCCTGCTTCCAGCAAAATAGCTGCTGCAAAATTGGACGCCACAATCACAATCACCGGTCCAAGCAAATTCGGCCAAATATGTCGGAAAATAATACGTGCATGACTGAAGGCCATCGTCTGCGCGGCTTTGACGTATTCCACCTCTCGTAAGCCCAACACTTGCCCACGTACAATGCGGGCCAATTCTATCCACATTGTCAAACCAATGGCCATAAACACCTGTAAAAAGCCTTTGCTAAAAACCAGCGATAGCGATAAGGCCAACAGCAGGGTGGGAATAGACCAGAATACATTGATCACGTACATGATTACGCGATCCACCCAGCCCCTGAAATAGCCCGCTATGCTACCCAGAAGCAGGCCAATGAGTAAAGACAATAGTACAGCCATGCCACCTACGGATAAAGACACCCGCGCCCCTAACACAATTCGGCTCAGGTAATCCCTACCGAGGGCATCGGTGCCCAGCCAAAACTTTCGCTGTTGAATCTGATCTGTTGCCGCCAACTGCAATGCTGTAATCGATTGCCGCACAACGGGGCCGTCTATCAACTGTATGCGCACCGAGTCATTACTATCCTCATGGCCTACTTGCGGCCATACAATATCAGCAGCGTGTATCTTTTTGCGGATACCTTGGGCCGTATCTCCGGTATATTGTTCGTAGTGAAGTATAGGCCCTTCCCAGCGATAGGATACAAGGGGAATCGTCCGGTAACGGACAGGCTCACCGCGCCACAACTTCTCAAAAAACCCTACGTCCTCCACCGGTTGGTTGAGTCGCACTTTCAAAACAGTGGCCTCAGCGCCAGGCGACAATAATTTCAATGCCACATTCTGGTCATTGGCATGCGTGGTATCATCTGGCACCACCCAATAGCCAAACAATGCCACCAGCACCCCGATGCTGATTACACCAAGGCCCAACATGGCCGGGAAGTTACTGCGCAATTTACGCCACGCTTGTTGTCCGGGTGTGGATCCCATGATCAGAGATTATGGGCCAAAAGGCCCTCTTTAGTGGCGAGATAGTGGTACTTCGCTATATGATCTAGATCAGGGGCATTCTGCTTCACATAATCCTGAACGCCTTCATCAAAATACAACTGCTGCACATATCCCTGCTGTAACAGACTACGGAATCCTTGCTGCAGCGCCTCTTCTTCTACCATGAGTTGTTCGCGTACCTCCTGGTATCCGGTTACAAAATAAATCTCATCCAGAATGTCGAATTCCAGCTCAGTCATGCCCTACTGTACTTTGCGTCCTTTCCAACGATATGAAATAAAATTACCCAAAAATCCCACCAAGACGACATAGGGGAGATAGATCAACTGGCTTACCGGGAGCCAATGCCATGGCATAGCCATTTGCCACCGTGAAATGATTGGTGAAAGGGCCCATCTTTCCACCAGGTACTTACCCACCATAGCAACGCCAAATCCTATCCATACGCGCCATTCCACGAACCCCCACACCCATGCCGTCAATGCAGCCAGGTGAAAGAGAAAAGCGGTCCCCATAAGGAGAAAGGTGGCCCCATCTGTCATTCGAGTAGTCTTAGAGGCCCATCGAATACGTTGATGCCACAGCGCGTGCCATGTCTGCACAGGCCGGGTGGTAACGATGGCTTCTTTTTCGGCTGCATACCGGATAGCAGTGGCCCCGAAGTGCGCCTTGATCTTGTGCAATAAAAAGATGTCATCCCCAGAGGCCTTATCTGTAGTGCCGGCAAACCCATCCACCTTTTCGAAGGCCTCGCGTGTAAAGGCCAGGTTAGCTCCATTCACCAGCATGGGATGCCTGGAGGCGATGCCTCCACCGGTAAACAATTGCATCCCCAACATATCCCACTGCTGAAAAGCACGCAGCAATCCTTTTCCCGGCTCCATTACCACCGGTCCTGCAATGAGGTGTACCCCGCGGGCTACTTGTTGCATAAGTGCTGTCAGCCACTCAGGCCCCAAACGACTATCGGCATCCACCGCCACCACCCAGGGAGCCGTAGATGCCCTTACGCCCAAGGTAAGCGCATGCTTCTTAAAAGCCGTGTGCCTAGGTGCCGGATGGTCTGCCAGGCGAATCACCTGCACCCCTTGCTCCACGGCAAGGGCAGGCGTATTATCTGTCGAATGATCATCAAGTACAATTATGTCCACGTGCCCAGGATAAGACTGGTGAAATAGGTCGTGCAGCAAGTCAGGTAAATGGTCGGCCTCATTTCTGGCGGGAATCAAAACCGTTACATGGGGCGTGGCAGCCCCGGGCCCGGGTGTCAGTTTTCGCCACGCATGGCTGTAGTACAGCAACAATCCACTGTAAGCTACCAGCAACAGAACAACCACCCCTACCATCACAAATACTTTTGCAGATAAGGTATCGTGACGGCATGAACCAACTTGTGTCCCTTCGGCACCAGGTCGAAGGTGGCTTGCGGCACATTTGCCTGAAAGGCTCTTCCGACATCAGCCGGTATCACCTCGTCACGTTGGCCAAAAAACAAGTGTACAGGTATCTTGTGCTCCGTTAAGAGCTGCTGTACTTTAGGTACATCAGGAACAAAGTTTTTCAAGGCCACCCAGGTATGAAATATGCGGTTGCGCTTCTCCGGGGTATCCATATGATTGCGCGTGAAGTCATACATGAACCGCGATATAATCTTCGATCGATAGAGAAAGCCAACCCATTTGAAAAAGGTACCCGGCTGTGTCATGATCCACTTGAAGACCCATCGACCCCACACCGGGTAGATGGAAATATTGAACACTTTGTGGGTTTGGATGCCATCAGCGGCAATTAGGAACAATGATTCGAGCTGCGGTAGAAGCGGCTCAACCATGGCCAAACAGAGTCGGCCACCCATGCTAAAACCCATGAGGGAAAACCGGGAAAAGCCTTCTTCTTCCCCCAGTTGGCGAATCAAGGCTTCAAGATCTTGCTTGCGGAGGTCATATCGCTCTTGCCAATCGGTCTGGCCGTGAAAAGGAAAGTCAAAGGCATACAGGGTGTATGCTTCCGGGAAAGCGGGCGCCAGCGCTTGAAAGCCGGCAGCCTCTTCTGAAAAGCCGTGAAAGGCCAATACTTTTTTAGGCCCATTACCCATACGTAGCACATGCACTGCAGAGGAGCGGTAGGGCAGAAAAAGATGATCAACGGGCTTGGCTGGCATATCCTTTTGGTTGTAGGCACAAAAGTAGGGTTTTACCCCTACGGCACCTTTCCACACCTGTGGCTTATCCCTTTAGGCTATTGGTGCAAAATGGGCTAATTTTGATCAACTTAAAACCTGCCTTCCATGCCTAAAGATCAATCGATCAAGCACGTTCTCATCATCGGCAGCGGACCCATCGTAATTGGACAAGCCTGTGAGTTTGATTATTCCGGTAGCCAAGCTTCCCGATCATTGCGGGAAGAAGGCATAACGGTATCGCTGATCAACTCCAATCCGGCTACCATTATGACCGATCCAGTAACTGCCGATCATGTATACCTCCTGCCACTGGAGCCTGACTCCATCATAAAAATACTGGAGGAGCGGCCCGATATAGATGCGGTACTACCTACCATGGGTGGACAGACTGCGCTTAATCTGGCTAAGGAATGCAACGAACTGGGCATCTGGGACAAGTATGCGGTTCGCCTGATCGGAGTGGATATTGACGCGATCGATCTGACAGAAAACCGAGAACGCTTTCGCCAACTGATGGTAGACATAGGGGTGGGGGTAGCGCCCAGCCAGATTGCCAACTCCTTTCTGGAAGGGAAAGAGATCGCACAACGTATCGGCTTTCCACTTGTCATCCGCCCCTCGTATACCTTGGGTGGATCGGGCGGTTCATTTGTACACACCAAAGATCAACTGGATGCGGCCCTGCAAAGGGGCTTAAACGCCTCCCCTACCCACGAGGTGCTGGTAGAAAAAGCGGTATTGGGGTGGAAAGAATTTGAGTTGGAGCTCCTGCGCGATGCCGACGACAAC